>CAZSQF010000010.1:0-24735 GCA_964608935.1 uncultured Actinomycetota bacterium
GCCGGGATCGCGGTCGGGTGGATCTGCGTGTAGCACGGGTTGGCGAAGTAGGCGCCCTTCTTGTGCGCCCGCCAGGCCGCCGTGACGTTGCACGCCATCGCGTTCGTGGACAGGAAGAACACCGGCGAGTACCCGCCGGTCGCCAGCACCACGGCATGGCCCGAATGCGACGCGATCTCGCCGGTGACGAGGTCGCGCACCACGATCCCGGATGCCTGGCCGTCCACGACCACGACCTCGAGCAGCTCGGTGCGCGAGTGCATGGTCACCGTGCCGGCGTGGATCTGGCGCGCCAGCGCCTGGTAGGCGCCAAGGAGCAGCTGCTGGCCGGTCTGTCCCCGGGCGTAGAAGGTCCGGCTGACCTGCGCCCCACCGAACGAGCGGTTGTCGAGCAGGCCGCCGTACTCGCGGGCGAACGGCACGCCCTGGGCGACGCACTGGTCGATGATGTTGTTCGACACCTCGGCGAGCCGGTACACGTTCGCTTCGCGCGAGCGGTAGTCGCCGCCCTTCACGGTGTCGTAGAAGAGGCGGAACACCGAGTCGCCGTCGCCGTGGTAGTTCTTTGCCGCGTTGATGCCGCCCTGGGCGGCGATCGAATGCGCCCGTCGTGGCGAGTCGTGGAAGCTGAACGCCTCGACGTTGTAGCCGAGCTCACCGAGGGTCGCGGCCGCGGACGCGCCCGCCAACCCGGTCCCGACGACGATGATGGTGAACTTGCGCTTGTTGTTGGGGTTGACCAGGCGCATCTGGAACTTGTGGTCCTCCCACATCGTCTCGATGGGGGCGTCCGGGATCCTCGCGTCGAGCGTCATGTCCTCGAGCTCCCTGGCTGAAGGCGGATCGGGTCGTTGGCTACGAGACGATGCCGAGCTGCACGGCGATCGGGAACGACAGGTTGCCGACCACGACCACCAGCGTGAAGACGAGCGCGAGACCTCGCCGCCAGTGGTTGAAGCGGCGGTGGTTCCAGCCGAGCGACTGGAACAGGCTCCACGTGCCGTGGTAGAGGTGAAAGCCGAGGGCGAGGTTCGCCACGAGGTAGAACGCCGCCACGGCCGGCACCGAGAAGCTCGCAACCACCCGGTCGTACACCGTGCCCGTCGGGTCCGGGTTGACCCACCCCCACGTCAGGTCGGCGAGGTGGTAGGCGAGGAACAGCAGCACGATCACCCCGGTCCAGCGCATCGTCCGGCCGGCGAAGTCCGCCACGACGTAGTCGCGCGGCGAGCGGTAGGACTCGGGTCGCGCACGCCGGTTCATGACCGTCAGCTGGTAGGCCGCCAGGACGTGGAAGAACAGCGCGACGATCAGCACGGCGCGCATGAGGTTCAGCACACCCGCGTGGGGCGCGACCGGGTAGAGCATCTCGCGCAGCCACTCGGCGTAGATGTTGAAGTCCTCGGCGCTCTGGTAGAGCTTGAGGTTGCCGACCATGTGGGCGAAGACGTACCCGAGCCACACGATGCCCGTGATCGCCATCACGTACTTCTTGCCCAGCGCCGAGCGATAGAGCTCCACGAGCCACGGGGTCCGACCGCTCCGGCCACCGGTACCCGGGGCCCCGCCCTGCACTGTCGTCCCGGTCGCCATGGGTCGTGTCACCCTCCGACTGGCCCGCTTTCGGACCGGTGCCCGCCTCGCACCGGCCTCCCGGCCGAGCCTACCCCCGCCACCGGGTCGGCTCCCAGCCAGGGACCACGCCGCGACGCGGGGACATCCGGCCAGGCCCGCCACACACGGCCTCGACGTCGGCCACGGTCCCTGCTTGCATCGACCGCGAACAGCGCCGACGTCGAAACCGGGAGCGTGACTGTGGAGCCCACGGCTGCCATGACGCCGTTCGAGGCGGTCAACTTCTTCTTCCGCCGGGCCGCGACCGTGGACCGGCTCAGCGACGACGCCATCTCCCTGCTGTCGGGGACCTTCCGCGAGCTGCGGGTCCAGGTCGCGGTCCGCATGGACGACTCGAGCCTCCAGGTCGCCTACGGCTACCGCGTGCAGCACAACGGCGCCCGGGGCCCGTACAAGGGCGGGATCCGCTATCACCCCGACGCCGACCTCGACGAGGTCCGCGCGCTGGCTTCGCTGATGACCTGGAAGACCGCGCTCGTCGACGTCCCGTTCGGCGGCGCCAAGGGCGGCCTCCAGATCGACCCCCGCGGCATGTCCAAGGGCGAGCTCGAACGCATGACGCGCCGGTACGCCGACCAGATCGGGCACGTCATCGGGCCGACCCGGGACATCCCGGCACCGGACATGGCGACCAACGCCCAGACGATGAGCTGGATCGTCGACCAGTACGGGCGCAAGCACGGTCACACGACCCAAATCGTGACCGGCAAGCCGATCGCCCTCGGAGGCTCGTACGGTCGCGAGGAGGCCACCGGCCGGGGCACGGTCGTCACCATGGAGGAGGGCGTCAAGGACCTCGGGCTCGACGACCCGTCCGAGGTCTCGATCGCGATCCAGGGGTTCGGCAACGTCGGCTCCTGGGCGGCCCACATCGCCGCCGAGCGGGGCTACCGCGTAGTCGCGGTGTCCGACATCGAAGGCGCGATCTACGCCCCGGACGGCCTCAAGGTCGACGAGGTCGTCGCCCACGTGAAGGACACCGGCTCGGTCGTCGAGTTCCCGGGCACCGAATCGATCTCCAACGAGGACCTGCTCGAGCTCGACGTCGACGTGCTCATCCCGGCCGCACTCGGCGAGGTCATCACCGACGAGAACGCCGAGCGCATCCAGGCCAAGCTGGTGGTCGAGGCGGCCAACCATCCGGTCACCCCGCTGGCGGACGCGATCCTGAACGAGCGCAACGTGCTGGTCATCCCCGACATCCTCGCGAACGCCGGCGGGGTCACCGTCAGCTACTTCGAGTGGGTCCAGAACAACCAGGAGATCCGCTGGGAGCTCGAGGACGTCAACCGCCGGCTCGAGAAGAAGCTCGAGCGCGCCTACCGCGAGTGCCGCGACTTCCAGGCCGCGCACACCGACGACGGCAAGGCCTGGGGGGGCGAGGGCCTGTCGCTGCGCGAGGCGGCCTTCTCGCTCGCGGTGGAACGGGTCGTCGAGGCCGCGAGCCTGCGCGGCTACCTGTGACGGCTGCGGGCGACGATCGGCGGTCCGGGTGACACCAGGCGGCTGAAGCCACGGGCTGCCGCCCGATCCGACCGCTGTCACCCGCTCGCACGTCCCCGACGGGGCGGCGGGATGCTGGCACCGATGCCGCGACGGCGCTGCGCCTCGATCGCGTCGTCGATGGTGCGAAAGACCCGCTCGCGCTCGAGCTCCCAGTCACGCCAGTCGACGGGCACACGCACCCAGTCGGTGGCCGCGAAGGCCGCTTCGCGGCGGCGGTCACGCCGGCGATGCTCACGCGTGCGGTGGTACGCGTCGCCGTCGGGCTCGACCGCCACCTGCCAGTCGACGAGCGGGACGTCGATCACGAGGCCGATCCCGTCCGGGGTGTCGATCCTCCGGGTGGACCGCTCGGGGCGATACCCGCGGCGCGCCAGGTCGGTGGCGACCTCAGCCTGGAAGACGGACTCGATCCGGTGCCGGGCCGCGCGCTCGCAGTGTGCGCGCAGGACCGCCTTCCCGGGCACCGGGCCGATGCGCGAGAGACGGTCGAGCACGTCGTCGGGCGTGGTCAGACCACGTTGGACCGCGTCGAGCAACCGCGCCAGCTGGTCGCGCGGTGGCGTATCGAGCAGGGAGACGAGCAGTGCCGGCACACCCAGCGTCGGGACGCCATCGAGCTCGGTGACGTCGTCGGGCTCGAGCCACCTGGCGCGCCGGACGAGCACCCCGCCATGGGCGCGACACCGCGTCGCGTGCCGGACGAGCACCGAGGACCGCTGCGGAGGCCGGGGCCGCAGGCCGTGCAGCCACGCACCGGCCTCGCCGCTGGCTCCCGCGACGTCACGGCTCGTGCGACACACGACGACCAGGCGCTGCTGCACCGACGGTGCTGCCTCGGGGTGGAGGCGGATCCCCGGCAGCGGACGCCCCCACTGCTCCCTCGCCGTCCGCTCGTAGAAGCGGTTGGCGGTGATGCCGTGTGTCCGTGCCAGGTCGACGTCGCCGACGCCGTGCCACGCGAGGCAGGCACGTTCGAAGCGGGCCCAGGAATCCATGGGACGAGCCTCGCGGCACGGGGGCGACCCCGCAGATCGGGAGGTCGTCGGCCTGTGGACGGGGCGCGTCGCCAAGTCAGGCCGGTACCGGGTGACAGGCGTCGGAGCGGGCGCGACTTGCCCGGATGATCCAACGGATGTCACCCGAACCGCCGGCTGTCACCCGCTGGGCGGGGGTCAGCCGGCGGGTGCGACCATGTCGACGGCCGCGCGGACCACGTCGGGGCGTTCACGGTGGATCGAGTGGCCGGCGCCGGCGACCACCTCGCTGGTGACCCGCTCGCCGTCGACGAGCGAGCTGGCCAGCTCGACGGCCAGGAGCCCACCCTTGGCGGGGTCGGCGACCAGCAGATGCACCCGGGCGGTCCAGCTGGCGGCGTGGTCGGTCACGTCCCACGGATCGTTGTGGTCGATGACCGCGTCGACGACGTCCGGCGTGACCGCCGCAGCCGCCAGCGCCTTGCGGTGGATGTCGCGCTCGTCCCAGGTCGTGTTGGCGGCCCGCAGCGCGTCGAGGTCGGCCGGTCCGACGTCGGCGCGCTGGGCGGCGCGCAGCGGTTCGCGCTGGTCGGCCCCGAGCCGCAGCACCGGGTCGATCAGCACGGCGGATGCGGCGCTGCCGGAGGTGGCCAGGAGCACGGCCGCGATCGCCCCACCCAGCGAGTGGCCCACCACCAGGTCCCAGCCGTCGCCGAGGCAGGCCACGTCGGCGGCGAGCGTCGCACAGTCGTGGTCGATCGCGGTGGGGCTCGCACCGTGACTGCGCAGGTCGGGCGCCACGACGAGCCATCCGTCCGCCGCCAGCTCGGAGGCCAGCCGCCACCACGTGCCCCCGTCGGAGCCCAGGCCGTGGAGGAGAAGTGCCCGGCGGGAGCCGAGCGGGTTCCACAGATGGGTCGACAGGCGGACGGGGAAGCTCACCGTGATCCCTTCGGAACCGACGGTGTCATCAGGCCGCCCCGGGCGGCAGCAGCCCCATGGCGTCTTTGGCGTGCTGGAGCGTGTCGCTCGAGATCGCCCGCGCCTTGTCGGCTCCGACCTCGAGCAGACGCGCGACCTCGGCCGGGTCCCCGGCGAGCTCGCGGTAGCGCGCCTGGACCGGGCGCACGAGCTCGATCACGGCCTCGGCGACCGCGGCCTTGAACGTGCCGTACCCGTGCCCGTCGTACTCCGCCGCGAGGTCCTCGACATCCCGCCCGGTGGCGCCCGACAGGATCTCGAGCAGGTTCGACACCCCCGGCTTGCCGACCCGGTCGTGTCGGATGTCGGTGCCCGAGTCGGTGACCGCGCCCTTGAACTTCTTGTCGATGGACGCCGGCTCGTCGAGGACGCGGACGATGCCCTTCTCGTTCGACGCCGACTTCGACATCTTGACGGTCGGGTCCTGGAGATCCATCACGCGCGCGCCCGCGGGTGGATGGACCGCCTTGGGCAGGGTGAAGACCTCCCCGAACCGGTGGTTGAACCGCTGGGCGATGTCGCGGGCCAGCTCGATGTGGTGGCGCTGATCCTCACCGACCGGTACCTCGTCGGCGTGGTAGAGGATGATGTCCGCGGTCTGGAGCACCGGGTAGTCGAACAACCCCACACCGACGGACTCGCCGCGCCCGGCCGACTTCTCCTTGAACTGGGGCATCTTGCGCAGCTCGCCGAAGGTGGCGACGCAGTTGAGCAACCAGGTGCACTCCGCGTGCTCGTGGACGTGCGACTGGACGAACAGGGTCGACCGGTTGGGGTCCACGCCGACGGCCAGCATCCCGGTCGCGAGCTCGACGGTGCGTTGGCGCAGCGTCGCCGGGTCGTGCTCGGCCGGTGCGGTCAGCGCATGCAGGTCGACCACGCAGTAGATGCAGTCGGCGCGATCCTGCATCGCCACCCACGTCAGCCACGCCCCGAGCAGGTTGCCCAGATGCGGGTCGCCCGAGGGCTGCATGCCGGAGAACACGCGGGTCACGACTGGCCTCGCTGGAATCGACGACGGGCGCTGAAGGTAGCGGCAGCCCCTCCGACGTCCGAGCGTGAGGGCGCCCGCGTCACAGCATGTCGGCGACCGCCGCCTTCTCCTCCTCGAGCTCGGCCACCGTCGCCTCGAGCTTCGAGCGGGTGAAGTCGGACAGGTCGAGACCCGGCACGATGTCGTAGCCGCCCCGGCCGTCGGTCGTGACCGGGAAGCCGGAGATGAGCCCCTCGGGGACGCCGTACGAGCCGTCGGACGGCACGGCCATCGACACCCAGTCCCCCTCGGCCGTCGGCGTGCCGCCACACCAGTTGGCGACGTGGTCGATCAACGCGTTGGCCGCCGACGCGGCCGACGAGGCGCCACGGGCGTCGATGATCGCCTTGCCCCGCTGCTGGACGGTGGCGAGGAACTCGCCCTCGAGCCAGTCACGATCGGTGACGACGTCGGTGGCCGGCTCGCCCGAGATGCGGGCGTTGTCGAAGTCGGGGACCATCGTCGGCGAGTGGTTGCCCCACACGGCGAGGTTGGTCACCTCGCCGACCGGCACGCCGGCCCGGTGCGCGAGCTGGCTCTTGGCGCGGTTCTCGTCGAGGCGCACCATCGCGGTGAAGCGGTCGGTGGGCACGCCATCGGCGTTCGAGGCCGCGATCAGGGCGTTGGTGTTCGCCGGGTTGCCGACCACGACGACCCGGACGTCGTCCGCCGCCGAGCTGGCGATGGCCTCACCCTGCCGGGTGAAGATCGCGCCGTTGTCCTCCAGCAGGTCGGCGCGCTCCATCCCCGGCCCCCGTGGCTTCGCGCCGACCAGGCAGGCGACGTTGACCCCATCGAACGCCGTGCTGGCGTCGTCGGTCAGCTCGACCCCGGCGAGCAGCGGGAAGGCACAGTCGTCGAGCTCCATGGCGACACCCTCGAGCGCGGGGAGGGCGGGGGGGATCTCGAGCAGCGCGAGCCGAACGGGCGTGTCCGGACCGAACATCTGGCCGGAGGCGATGCGGAACACCAGTGCGTAGCCGATCTGGCCGGTGGCACCGGTGACGGCGACTCGGACGGGTGAGCTCATCGATGGCTCCTGCGAGGCGGGTCGGACGGATCGATCCTAACGCGCACTCCGGCCCGGCCCGGCGGCCGTCACCGACGCGGCAGGCCACGGCGGGCCCGGGCCGCCTCGAGGGTGTTCTGCAGCAGCATCGTCACCGTCATCGGGCCGACGCCGCCAGGGACGGGCGTGATCGCGCCGGCCACCTCGGCCACGGCGTCGAAGTCGACGTCGCCGACGAGCTTGCCGTCGTCGGTCCGGTTGGTGCCCACGTCGATGACCGTGGCGCCCGAGGAGACCATGTCCGCCGTGATCAGGCCCGGGCGTCCCGCCGCGGCGACCAGCACCTGTGCGTCGCGGCACACAGCCGGCAGGTCCCGGGTGCGTGAGTGGGCGATCGTCACGGTCGCGTCACGGCCCTTCAGCGTGAGCATGTTCGACAGGGGCCGGCCGACGAGGTTCGAGCGGCCGACGATGACCACGCGCGCACCGGCGGTGTCGACGCCGGCGTGGGCGAGGATCTCGAGGACCCCGTACGGGGTGCACGACAGGAACGTCGGGTCACCGATGGCCAGCCGACCGGCGGTGTAGGGGTTGAGTGCGTCGACGTCCTTGTCGGGGGCGATCAGCTCCTGCACGGGCCGTGGGTCGAGGTGGTCGGGCAGGGGCAGCTGGACCAGGATGCCGTCGATGGCGTCATCATCGTTGAGCGCGCGCACGAGCTCTTCGAGGTCGGCCTGGGCCGTGTCCTCGGGCAGTTCGACCTGGCGGCTGGTCATGCCGGCCGCTTCGCAGGCACGGTGCTTCATGCCGACGTAGACCTGGGACGCCGGGTCCTGGCCCACGAGGACCGCGGCGAGCCCGGGTCGGATTTCGTGCTCTGCGCCGAGGCGGGCGACGTCGTCGGCGATGCGCGCCCGGACCTCGTGGGCCAGGGCCTTGCCGTCGAGGATGCGCGCGGTCACGTCGAGCTCCTCCGGTGCCGGGTAGTCGGATGCGTGGCGTCGTTCAGTGCCGGAAATGCCTTCTCCCGGTGAGCACCATCGCGATGTCGTGCTCGTCCGCAGCCGCCACGACCTCGTCGTCGCGGACGGATCCGCCGGGCTGGACGATAGCGGTCACGCCGGCGGCTGCGGCGGCGTCCGGTCCGTCGCGGAACGGGAAGAAGGCGTCGCTGGCGAGGACGGCGCCGCGGTGGCGGTCGCCCGCCCGCTCGACCGCGAGCCGCACACTGTCGACACGGCTCATCTGGCCCGCACCGACGCCTACGACCTGGCGGTCCTTGACCAGCACGATCGCGTTCGACTTGGTGTGCTTGCACGCGGTCCAGGCGAACCGGAGGTCGGCGAGCTGTGCGGCGTCGGGCTGGGTCCGGGTGACGACCCGCCAGTCGTCCCAGGGTTCGTCGCCGGTGTCGCTGTCCTGCACCAGCAGCCCGCCGGCGACGCTGCGCAGCGACCAGCCACCGTTGGGCCGCTGCGCGGTCGGCATCGACAGGACACGCAGGTTGCGCTTCTCGCGCAGCACCTCGAGCGCGGCGGTGTCGTACCCCGGGGCGATCACGACCTCGGTGAACACCTCCACGATCCGTCGCGCCGTCGCGAGGTCGATGGGCCGGTTGCTGGCGACGATCCCCCCGAAGGCGCTGACGGGATCTCCCTCCAGCGCGCGCAGGTAGGCCGTCTCGAGGTCGTCGTCCACCGCGTACCCGGCGGGGTTCGTGTGCTTGATGATCGCGACGCAGGGCTCGTCCGGGTCGATCGCCATGGCCCAGGCGGCATCGGTGTCGAGCAGGTTGTTGTACGACAGCTCCTTGCCGTGCAGCTGCTCGGCGCCGGCCAGACCGCTCGGGCCATGCGCGGCGCGGGCCTCGTGGGCGTAGAAGGCCGCGGCCTGGTGGGGGTTCTCGCCGTAGCGCAGCTCGGCGACGCGCGGCAGGGAGAACGCGAGCCGGGTCGGGAATCGCTCGCCACGCTGGAACCAGGCCGCGACGGCGATGTCGTAGCCGGCCGTGTGCTGGAACGCCTTGCTGGCCAGGTCCTGCCGCAGCGTGCGTGTCAGGCCGCCGTGTTCGCGCAGCTCGGCCACGATGCGGTCGTAGTCGTCGGGGTCGACGACGACCCCGACCGAGCCGTGGTTCTTGGCGGCGGCCCGGATCATGGTCGGCCCACCGATGTCGATCATCTCGATGACGTCGGCGTCGGCCGCGCCGGAGGCGACCGTCTGGCGGAACGGGTAGAGGTTGACGACCACCAGGTCGATCGCCGCGACGTCGAGCTCCGCCAACTCGGCGACGTGGGCGGGATCGGTGCGGTCGGCCAGGATCCCGGCGTGGATCCTCGGGTGCAGCGTCTTCACGCGCCCGTCGAGGCACTCCGGAAAGCCGGTGACGTCGGCGACCTCGGTGACGTCCACGCCGGCGTCGCGGAGGGTCGCGGCGGTCGAGCCGGTCGACACCAGCTCGACGCCGTCGTGCGCCAGCTCCCGCGCGAAGGCGGCGACGCCGTGCTTGTCGAAGCAGCTGACGAGCGCACAGCGGACCCGGACGAGCTCGGACGCACTCACGGTGACTCCTCTCGCACACGGACGTGGCGTCCGTCGACCTCGAGACGGCCCTGGCACAGCAGCCGGACCGCGGCCGGCAGCAGCTCGTGCTCGACCGTCTTGATGCGGTCGTGCAGGGTCTGTTCGGTGTCGTCGGCCCGCACGTCGATGGCCCGCTGCGCCACGATCGGCCCGTGGTCGACCTCCTCGTCGACGAGGTGCACGGTCGATCCCGTGACCTTGACGCCGTAGTCGAGGGCGTCGCGGACGGCGTGGGCCCCGCGGAACGCGGGCAGGAGCGACGGGTGGGTGTTGATGACCCGCGAGGGCCAGCGGGCCAGGAACCGGCCCGACAGCAGGCGCATGAAGCCGGCCAGGACCACCACGTCGACGTCGTGCGCCGCGAGATCGTCGACCAGCGCGGCCTCCCACGCGGCACGGTCCGGGTGCGCCGCCACGGCCTGGGTGACGGTCGGGATGCCGGCCGCACGGGCGCGGTCGAGCCCTCCCGCGGAGGCGCGGTCGGATCCGATGACGACGACCTCGCCGCCGAAGTCGTCGTCGCCGGCGATGGCGTCGAGCAGGGCCTGGAGGTTGGTGCCGCCGCCGGACACGAGCACCGCGATCCGCGCAGGGATGTGCGCCGAGTTGGGCGGCACGTTCAGCGGCTCCAGGTGCGACGACGGCCGGCGCCGGAGCCTAGCGGTCGCCGTCAGGAGGCGTGCCGACGGCCTCCACTAGGATCGCAGGGGTTCGCGACGGCCGGGAGGGACGGTGCGCGGCGACGTCACGCTCACCGCCCGGTTGCTGCTCCGCGGCACCGGCCTCGCCGGGCTGACGGCGGCGGCTGGCGGCGTGCTGGCGATCGTCGCGGTGACCCGGCCCTGGTACCTCGCCGTCGCACGCCTCGAGATGCTCGGCGAGGACCAGACCCGGCCCGTCGAGTCGGTTCCGGGGCTGCCGACGGTCCCGTGGGCGTGGCTCGCGTTCGTCGCGGGGCTGGTGGCGCTGGGCGTGGGCCTGGCGGTGGCGATCGACCGGCCGTTCCCACGCAGTCGCAGCGTGCTGCTGGGGGCCACCGTGGTGCTCGCCGGAGCCGGGATCGCCGCCCTGACGGGCCCGGTCGACGCAGCCGCGATCACGGGCCAGGAGGCGCGCGAGCTGCTCGCACTGTCGGACGAGCTGCCCGTGGGGGTGGCGGTCGAGGTGTCGGCGGCCAGGGGTGCCGGCATCCAGCTGACGCTGGTAGCCGCCGCACTGGTCGCCGTCGGCGCGGCCGCGGCCCGCGAATCGTAGGCCCCAGGGATCGCCGGGCCCGACCTGTCCGCCCGATCGTGGGGCGACGGCCGGTCGGCCAGGCTCCGGGTCGGGCTCCGGCTCGCTAGCCTTCGCCGCGACCAGCCCCCGTCGCACCCTTCGACCTGCCGAGGCCCGTTGTGCCACGCCGTGCCGCCCGCCTGCGCAGGCTGACGGCAGCGACGCTCGCGGTCGTGCTGGTCGTGGCCCTGCCGGCGGGTGCGCAGCCGAGCTCCGACGAGCTGCGAAGCCGGCTCCAGCAGGCCGAGGACCGCCTCGACGAGATCGAGGAGAAGGTCAGCGCCGCGGTCGAGGCCTACAACGAGGCCGAGCTCGCGCTGGAGACCGCCCGCGACGAGCGCGAGGACGCCCGGGCCGAGCTCGACGACCTCACGGCCGATGCCGTCATCCTCTCCGAGCTGGTGGTCGACCACGCCCGGCGCCTGCACAAGCTGGGCCCGACCGTGGAGCTCACGTCGATGTTCGTCGCGGCCGACCCGAGCGAGGCCGGCGCCCGCATGGCCGCCCTGCGACGCGTCCTCGACGGCCAGCAGGCCGACCTCGAGGGGCTCGCCGCCCTCCGCACGTCTCAGGCCGCGACCGAGCAGCGGCTGGCCGAGGCGGAGGCTGCCGCCGAGCGCCGCAGCGAGGAGCTCGAACAGCGGCGCGAGGAGCTCGAGTCGACCCTGGGCGAGCACGAGCAGGAGGTCGCGAGCCTGCGGACCGAGCTGCAGCAGACGATCGAGCGCGAGCAGGCCGAGCAGCGCCGGCGCGAGGAGGAACGGCGCCGGCGCGCTGCCGAGCAACGGCGCCAGCGGGAGGCCGACCGCGACCGGCAGGCCCAGTCGGCGAGCGCCCAGACCACCACCGCCCCGGCGGCCCGCAAGTCGGCGCAGGTCGCGGTCGACACGGCCATGGCGCAGCTCGGCAAGCCCTACCGCTGGGGTGGCGGCGGACCCGGCGCGTTCGACTGCTCCGGGCTGACCTCGTTCGCGTGGCGCGCCGCCGGTGTCCAGCTGCCACACAGCTCACGGGCGCAGTACGCCGCCACGACCCGGATCAGCCGCGACCAGCTGCAACCCGGCGATCTCGTCTTCTACCACTCACCGATCAGCCACGTCGCGATGTACATCGGCGGCAACAAGGTGGTCGAGGCGCCCTACAGCGGCAACAGTGTGCGGATCCGGCACGACGGACTGACTCGTCGCGGCATCGTCGGCTACGGACGCCCTTGACCGGCGGTCGGCGGCGACAACGAGCGGCGCACCACCTGCCGACCACTTGGAGGACTCGCCGTGGCTGACCGCCTGGGCGTCGACGTCGGGGGCACGTTCACGGACCTCGTGCTCGCCCGCGACGACGGGGTCGGGGTCGCGAAGGTCCCCTCGACGCCCGACGACCAGGCCGAGGGCATCCTCGCCGGCATCGCCCGACTCGACCTCGACCCGGCCACGCTCGGACGGTTCGCGCACGGGACGACCGTGGCCACCAACACGGTGCTCGAGCGCGACGGGGCACGGCTCGTGCTGGTCACCACGGCCGGCTTCCGCGACCTCTTGACGATCGGTCGACAGGACCGCCCACGGCTGTACGACCTCGCCGCCCGCCGGCCGGCACCGCTGGTCACGGCGGACCGGGTCGTCGAGGTGATCGAGCGGGTGTCGGCCGAGGGGGAGGTGCTGGTCGCCCTGGAGGACGACGAGGTGGCTCGGGTCGTCGACGCCGTGGCCGAACTGGAGCCGGACGCGGTGGCGATCAGCCTGCTGTTCGGGTTCCTGGTCCCCGACCACGAACAGCGGCTCGAGGCGGCGCTCGACGATCTCGGCGTCCTCGTCACGCGGGCGAGCAGCCTGCTGCCGGTGCTGCGCGAGGTCGAACGAACGTCGACGGCCGCGCTGAACGCCTACGTGGCGCCGCGCATGGGCCGCTACCTCGGTTCGCTCGAGCGGCGCCTGGGCGACGCCGGACTCGGGGTCCCGGTCGAGGTGATGCGCTCCGGCGGGGGGACGTTCACGACCGGCGTGGCCTCCCGCGAACCGATCCACACGCTGCTGTCGGGACCGGCTGCCGGCGCGTGGGGTGCAGCGGCGCTGGGTCGGGTCCTCGGCATCGGCGAGCTGATCGCGGCCGACGTCGGCGGGACCTCGACCGACGTGACGCTCGTCTCCGACGGCCGGCCCGCCACCACCGCCGACGGCACCATCGACGGCCTCCCGTTCGCGGTCACCACCACCGACATCCACACGATCGGGTCGGGCGGGGGGTCGGTGGCGTGGCGCGACGCCGGCGGGGCGCTGCGTGTCGGGCCGCGGTCCGCCGGGGCGGTTCCCGGGCCGGCCTGCTACGGCGCCGGCGGCACCGAGCCGACCGTCACCGACGCCAACGTCGTCCTCGGGCGGTTGGACCCCCAGGTACGGCTCGGCGGCGACCTGTCTCTGTGGCCCGAGCTGGCCGACCAGGCCGTGGCGCAGCTCGCCTCCGAGCTCGATCTCGACCCCGTCGAGTGCGCCGAGGGCATCGTGCGGGTCACCGACGCACAGATGGTGAAGGCCCTGCGGGTGGTTTCCGTGGAGAAGGGCCGCGACCCCCGGTCCTTGGCGCTGGTGCCCTTCGGCGGCGCCGGGCCGCTGCACCAGGCCGCCCTCGCGCGTGAGCTCGGCTGCCCGAGGGTCGCGGTCCCACCCCACCCGGGGGTGCTGTCCGCCCTCGGTCTGCTGGCAGCGCCCGTGACGGTCGACCGCGCGCGCAGCCGGCTCGTGGCCGCCGACCGGCTGACGGCGAGCGACCTCGGGCAGGGCTGGGACGACCTCGCCCGCGAGGCACGGACGGTGCTCGACGAGCAGGGTGTCGAGGTGGCAGGCGAACGACGCTCCGCCGACCTGCGGTACCGAGGCCAGGCGTTCGAGCTCGAGGTGACCCCGCCGGGCGACGGAGCCACCCCGGACGTGTCCCAACTGGTGGCGGCGTTCCACGCCGCGCACCGTGAACGCTACGGCTACGACCAGCCCGAGGAGCCGGTCGAGCTCGTGACGCTCCGCGTCCGGGTGGAGGGTCCGGTCCCGGAGCTGCCGCTCGAGAACATCACCGGTGGCGGGGATGCGGACGCCGCCACACTGGCGACCAGGCCCGTTGTGCTCGACGGGGACGAGGTCGAGTCTCGCATCGTCGACCGGTCGCGGCTCGGCGCCGGCGCCCGCCTGCGTGGGCCGGCGGTGGTCGTCGGCCTGGACGCCACCTGCTGGGTCGCACCGTGGCAGGCCGGCGAGGTCGAGGAGCACGGCGTCCTGCTGCTCGAGGAGGCAGGGACATGACCAGCCACGGCGAGGTCGATCCGGTCACGCTCGAGGTCGTCCGCAATGCCCTGGTCGGGGTCGCCGAGGAAGCCGGCGCCGCGCTGCGGCGGACCGCCTACTCACCCAACATCAAGGAACGGATGGACGCCTCGACCGCGGTGTTCGACGCCGACGCGAGGATGGTCGCCCAGGCCGAGCACATCCCGGTCCACCTCGGATCGATGCCGGCGTCGGTGCGCGCGGCACTGAACGCCTTCGGCGAGCTGGACGACGGCGATCAGGTGCTGGTGTCCGACCCCTATGCCGGCGGGACGCACCTGCCGGACTGGACCCTGGTCGCACCGGTCCACGACGGATCCGGCCGGTTGCTGGGCTATGCGGCGAACCGCGCGCACCACTCCGACGTCGGCGGGGCCGCGCCCGGTTCGATGCCCGCCGGCGCGACCGAGATCTTCGCCGAGGGGCTGCGCATCCCGCCGGTCAAGCTGCACCGCGCCGGCCACGAGGACCGCGACCTCGTCGCGCTGCTCCAGGCCAACACGCGCACGCCGCGGGAGCGGCTGGGCGACCTGCGGGCCCAGGTCGGCGCGAACCGGCTCACCGCGACCCGGTTGCGCGAGCTGGCGGACGACCTCGGCGCCGACGCCCTGGCCGCGGCGATGGCGGCGACGCTCGACCACGCCGAGCGACTGGTCCGGGCCGGGATCGCCGCCCTGCCCGACGGGGCCTACCAGTTCGCCGACGTCCTCGACGACGACGGGACCGGGGTCGGGCCGATCCCGATCCGCGCCACGGTGACAGTCGACGGCGACGAGCTGGTCTGCGACCTCACCGACTCGGCCGCGCAGGTCCCGGGCAGCGTCAACGCACCACGGGCGGTCACCGTGTCCGCCGCCGTGTACGTGCTCCGGGCGGTCGCGGCCCCCGACGTGCCCCCGAACGACGGCGCCACGCGCCCGCTGACGGTGCTGACCGAGCCCGGCACCGTCGTCGACCCCCTGCCGCCGGCGTCGGTCGCGGCCGGCAACGTCGAGACCTCCCAGCGCATCGTCGACGTGCTGCTCGGTGCGCTCGCGCAGGCCGCACCCGACCGGGTGCCGGCGGCGAGCCAGGGGACGATGAACAACACGCTGCTCGGCGGTGTCGACCCGCGCAGCGGTGAGCCGTTCACCTACTACGAGACGCTCGCCGGGGGCATCGGCGCCGGGCCGTGGGGGGACGGGGCGAGCGGCACCCACTCCCACATGACCAACACGAAGAACACACCCATCGAAGCGTTCGAGCTCGCGTATCCGCTGCGGGTGGTCGAATACCGGCTGCGGGACGGGTCGGGCGGCGCCGGCCGTCATCGCGGTGGCGACGGGCTCCGGCGCGTCCTCGAGATCGTGACCGACAGCGCGACCGCCTCGCTGCTCACCGAGCGGCGCGTGAGCGCTCCGTGGGGCCTCGAGGGCGGCGCGGACGGGGCGTCGGGACGCAATCGCCTCGTGCGTGCCGACGGCGAGGAGGAGGAGCTCCCCGGCAAGGTCACGGTCCGTCTCGAGCGTGGCGACCGGCTGGTGGTCGAAACCCCCGGCGGAGGTGGCTACGGCACCCCCTGACCGCTCGTCATCGCGACCCGCGCGAAGGCGGGGTGTGACGCAGCGGCTCAGCCGAGGACGTCGTCGCCGAGGAGGTCACGGACCAGCTCCCGGGCCTCGTCGAGCCGATCCGCCTCGACGAACACGCGCACACCCCAGTCGGCGGCCGACAGGATCCGCACGAACCGGCCCGACGACTTGTGCCACCACACGATCCCGGCGGCCTCGAGGGCCTCGGCGACCCGTTCGGCGTTGTCGTCGGTGAACTGTCCCAGCTGCACCGTGCGCACGCCGGCTCCTCGTAGGGGCGCCGGCCCCGACGGTAGCGCTACCAGCCCGTGACCGCGCCTTCGCTGCGGGGATCGCTGCCGCCGGCGTACCCGATGTCGGCGACCCGGATGGCGTGGGCGTGCCCGGCGAGGTCGTCGTAGGCATCGAGCACCCGCACGTCGTGGCCGCGCCGCCGCAGCCCGTCGATCACCTCCCGCGGCAGCCGCGACTCGACCGACACCGACCCGTCGGCGACGTCGACGACCCAGCGGGGCGCCGAGATCGCCTCCTGGACGTCGAGGGCCTCGTCGAGCAGCCGACCGAGCAGCTGGACGTGGCTCTGCGGCTGTCCGTCCGCACCCATCGTCCCGAACACGAGCCACGGTTCGCCGTCGTGCAGGGCCAGGGCGGGAATCAGCGTGTGCGCCGGCCACTTGCCCGGTGCGATGGCGTTGGGGGCGTCGGGATCGAGGCTGAACTGGGCGCCCCGGTTGTGCAGCCCGATCCCCGTACCCGGCACGACCACGCCCGAGCCGAACCCGTGGAAGTTCGACTGGATCAGGCTGACCAGGAGGCCGTCGGCGTCAGCGGCGCACAGGTAGGCGGTGCCACCCGGCGCCGGACGGGCGGGCGGCCAGTCGGCGGCACGATCAGGATCGATGCCCGCCGCCAGCTCCCGCAGCCGATCGGGATCGAGCAGCCCGGCCGGGGTCGTGCGCATGAACCGCGGGTCGGCGAGGTGCTCCTCGCGATCGGCCATGGCCGCGCGGACCGCTTCGATCCCGTGGTGGGCGGCCAGCTCGGGCGATGCCGCGGGCCCGAGCGCCTCGAGCACCCCGAGAGCCGTCAACGCCGTCACCCCCTGGGTCGGCGGGGGCAGCTCGAGGACCTCGACCCCCCGGAATCCTCCCGACAGCGGCACGACCTCCTGGACCTCGTGGGCCGCGAGGTCCTGGAGGCTCATGGTCGAACCGTGCTCGCGCAGGGTCGCCACCACGGCCTCGCCGAGCGGGCCGCCGTACATCGCCTCCGGACCATCGGCGGCCACCGACTCGAGCGTGCGTGCCAGCGCCGGCTGCACGAACCGCTGGCCGGCACGCATCCGGCCGTAGCCGTCGTCCCATCCGGGCTGTCCGGTGAGCCACGGTCGCGCGCGCTCGACCCGGCGCGCCGCCGCGGCCGACGCCACGAAGCCTTCGCGGGCGAGCCGGATCGCCGGCGCCGCCGCCGCCCCGAAGCTGACCGTCCCCCACCGGTCGAGCAGGTGGGCCCAGCCGGCGATCGCGCCTGGCACCGTCACCGACAGCGCACCGAGGGCCGGCATGCCGTCCGTGCCGGGCAGGGACGCCTCGGCCCCGCCGGGGCTCGCGGCCGCCCGGAGAACGTCCGGGGTGGCGCCACCGGGGGCGGCACCGATCGACTGGACGCCGGTGGCCCGACCGTCCCACACCAGTGCGAGCAGGTCGCCACCCGTGCCGCAGTGGTAGGGGGTGACGACCGAGAGGACGAGGTTGGCCGTCACGACGGCGTCGACAGCGTTGCCGCCGGCGGCCAGCACCCTGTGCCCGGCGGCCGACGCGAGATGGTGCGGGCTCGCGACACAGCCCGTCGGGAACCATGCGGTCGTGAGCAAGGGCCCCTCCAGCTGCGACATCCGGTCCCGGGGTGAGCTTCCGGGACCGGGACCCTAGGCTCGTTGCGCGCCCCATCGGAACGACCGACGGGCGGACGACCTGGGAGACGGCGTGGGCCAGCATCGAGACGTCGTGGTGGTCGGTGGGGGAATCATCGGCCTGGCCACCGCCTACCGCCTGCTCGAGGCGCGACCGGACCTGGAGGTCACGCTGCTCGAGCGGGAGAGCGACATCGGCCTGCACCAGTCGTCGCGCAACTCCGGGGTCCTCCACGCCGGCCTGTACTACCCGCCCGGATCCGACAAGGCGCGGTGGTGTCGCGAGGGCAAGGCCGAGCTCGAACGCTTCTGTGCCGAGCACGACGTGCCCGTCGCCCGCACGGGCAAGGTGGTGGTCGCGGTCGACCACGGCGAGCTCCCGGGACTGATCGCGCTCGGCACGCGTGCCCGGACCAACGGCGTGCAGATCGAACAGGTCGATGCCGACGGTCTGCGCGAACACGAACCGCATGTGGTCGGGGTGGCCGGGCTGTGGACGCCGGAGACGGCAGTGACGGACTTCGCGGCCGTGTGCCGCGCCCTGGCGCGCGAGATCACCGACCGGGGTGGGGAGATCCGCCTGGGGACCGAGGTGACCGACCTCGACGAGCGCTCCGCCGAGGTGGGGCTCACCACCTCCGGTGAGGATCTGACCGCCCGGGCCGTGGTCGTGTGCGCCGGCCTGCAGTCCGACCGGCTGGCGGCGCTGACCGGGGACACCGACGGTGTGCGGATCGTGCCGTTCCGGGGTTCGTGGTTGCGACTGCGTCCTGACCGCGCGCACCTGGTCAACGGCAACATCTACCCCGTCCCGCGGCCGGGGCTGCCGTTTCTCGGTGTGCACCTGACCCGACGGATCGACGGCAGCGTCTGGATCGGCCCCAACGCCGTTCTCGCCGGCGCACGGGAGGGCCGGCGACCGGGCTCGGTGGACCGGCGCGACCTCGCCGAGGCGCTGCGCTTCCCCGGCCTGTGGCGGCTCGCCGCCCGCCACCTCACCGTCGGCGTCGGCGAGCTGTGGCGCGACCTCGTGCTGCCCGCGACCGTGCGGGAGGTGCGTCGCTACGTGCCCGAGATCACCACGGAGGACGTCGAACGAGGGCTGTGGGGCGTACGGGCGCAGGCCGTGCGGCGCGACGGCACGCTCGTCGACGACTTCTCGCTCGGCGGCTCGCACCGTGTCCTGCACGTGCGCAACGCGCCGTCGCCCGCGGCGACCGCATCGCTCGCCATCGGGCGTGAGCTGCGGGATCGTGTGCTGAGCCGACGGTGAGACCGTCCGCTGACAAGGAGAAACCAGTGACCGACGTCGTCTATACGTCCCGCGCCACGATCGTGCGTGAACGCGGACCGATGCGCACCGCCCACCTGCCCGGCCGGGACGAACCGGTCGGGTTCGGGGTGCACGGAGAGATCGCCCGTCACTACGGCGTCGATCCCGACGACTACCCGTCCGAGACGACCACCATCGACTACGTGGTCGCCGCCGCGGGCGGGTGACTGACCGGCACGTTGGGGGGTGCACTCGAGGCACGCGGCATCCCCGCCGGAGGCGGTCGTCTCCGAACCGAGGTCACCGGCGAGATCGAGCTCGACGGCAAGGTGCTGGTGATCAAGCGTGTGCACGCCCACTACACGCTCCAGATCGACGCCGACGCCGACCACGACAAGATCGAGCGGGCGCACCGGCACCACGCCGACTACTGCCCGGTGGCTCGTTCGATCCGCGACGCCATCGACATCACGACCTCGCTGGAGCTCGTCGAGTCCGAATGACCGGCACCCGGGCGGGGCCGCCGAAGCGGCCAGTAGGGTGGCGCCGGCCGACGAGGACACCCGCGACGTGACGAACGGCACGAGTGCACCGCCGCTGGACACGCGGCAGGCCCTCGCCTTCGATCTGCGCCGGACCCTCGACGGTGAGGTCCGCTTCGACCCGGGCTCCCAGCACCTCTACGCCACCGATGCGTCCAACTACCGCCACGTGCCGGCCGGGGTCGTGGTGCCTCGTCACGTCGACGACGTCGTCGCAGCGATCCGGCTCTGCCGCGAGCACGGCGTTCCCGTCACCACGCGCGGCGCCGGCACGTCGCTGGCCGGGCAGGCGACCAACACCGGCGTCCTGATCGACGTGTCCCGCCATCTCGACCGGGTCGCCGCGATCGATCCCGAGGCGGCCACCGCCACCGTCGAGCCGGGCGTCGTGCTCGACTCGCTCCAGGCGGCCGCGGCCCCCCACGGCCTGCGGTTCGGACCGGACCCGTCGACCCACGACCGCTGCACGATCGGTGGGATGCTCGGCAACGACGCCTGCGGGGTCCACTCCCTCGCGCACGGCCGGACCGTGCACAACGTGGTCGAGCTCGACGTGCTGCTCGTCGACGGGACCCGGCTGACCGTCGGTCGTCACGACCTCGAGGAGGCACACCGCCGGGCGTCGCAGGACGACCGGGAGGGGAGCATCTTCGCCGGGCTCCTGGCGCTGCGCGACGACGCCGGCGACCTCGTCCGCGAGCGCTATCCGCGGATCCCGCGCCGCGTGTCGGGCTATCACCTCGATCAGCTGCTGCACGACGACCACCTCGACGTCGCCAAGGCGCTGGTCGGCACGGAGGGCACCTGCGTCACCGTGCTCGGTGCCACCGTCCGGCTCGTCCCGATCCCTGCGGCGCGGGTCCAGGTCGTGCTCGCCTACCGCGACATCGCCGAGGCAGCCGAGCACGTGCCGGCGCTGCTCGCCCACGAGCCGGAGGGGCTCGAGGGCATCGACGACGTGCTGGTGGCCGGCGCCGCACGACCGGGCCGGCCCCGTCCCCGCGGGCTCGACCTGCTGCCCGACGGTGGGGGCTGGCTGGTCGTGGAGCTCGCCGGCGACTCGGTGGAGCAGGCGCGAACCCGGTCTGACGCCCTCGTGGCGGACGCCGGCGGAACGGGTGGTCCGACGGCTCGTGTCGTCGACGACCCCGCGGACCAGCGGGAGGTGTGGCGCGTGCGCGCCGACGGGCTCGGGTCGGTGACCGTCGCCCCCGGGCGCCCCCCGATGCTGTCGGGGTGGGAGGATGCCGGCGTCCCGCCGGCCCGGCTCGCGGAGTACCTGCGGGCGCAGCAGGACCTGCTGGTCGAGCACGGACTCGAGGCGGCCGTGTACGGCCATTTCGGCGACGGCTGTGTGCACACCAAGGTCAGCTTCGACCAGACGACGGCCGCCGGCACGGCGACCTTCCGCCGGTTCGTCGAAGCCGCCTGCGACGTCGTCACCGGCCTCGGTGGGTCACCATCGGGCGAGCACGGCGACGGCCAGGCGCGGGCCGAGCTCTATACGCGGGTGTTCGGGGCCGAGCTGGTCGAGGCGTTTCGACGCTTCAAGGGCCTGTGGGACCCCGACGGGCTGATGAATCCCGGCCGGCTCGTCGACCCGCTCCCGCTGGACGCGTCGCTGCGGCTCGCGGATCGCGCGGCGATGACCACCCCGCCGCGCTGGTTCTCGCTGTCCCAGGACGGCGGCGACCTCGCCGCAGCCGTGACCCGGTGCGTGGGCATCGGGGCGTGCCGGCGCGACCAGGGCAGCGGGACGATGTGCCCGTCGTGGATGGTGACCCACGAGGAGGAGCATTCGACCCGCGGACGGGCACACCTGCTGTTCGAGATGCTGCGTCCCGACAGCGACCTCGACGGGTTCGACGACGACGCCGTCGCCGACGCGCTCGACCTGTGCCTGTCGTGCAAGGCGTGCAAGGCGGAGTGCCCGACCGGCGTCGACATGGCGACCTACAAGGCCGAGGTCCTCGCACGCCGCTACGAGCGCCGGCGCCGGCCGCTCGACCACCACGCGCTGGGGCGCGTGCGCTGGTGGCTGCGGCTGGCCTCCCGGGCGCCCGGCACGGCCAACGCGCTGCTCGGGTCCCGGTTGGGGATGGCCGGTCGCCGTCTCGTCGGCATCACCGACCGGCGGCCGGCGCCCGCTCTGGCCGCCGAGCCGTTCTCGGCGTGGTGGCGCCGGCGGGGTGGCTCGCAGGTGTCCGGCGACCCCGTCGTGCTGTTCGTCGACACGTTCACCGAGACGCTCGAACCCGCCGTCGGGCGTGCCGCGGTCGAGGTCCTCGAGGCGGCCGGCCACCGGGTGGTGGTGCCCGACAAGCCGGTCTGCTGCGGCCGTCCCCTGTACGACCACGGCATGCTGGACGACGCGGTGCGTCAGCTCCGCCGACTGGTGGGCGTGTTGGCGCCGGCCGCGCACGGCGGCACGCCGATCGTGGGACTCGAGCCTTCGTGCGTCGCCGCGCTGCGCGACGAGCTGCCCGACCTCCTGCCCGACGACACCGGCGCCACGGCGGTCGCCGCGGTGACGCGCAGCCTGGCCGAACACCTCGTCGACACCGGGTGGGACCCTCCGACGACCCTTCGCGGCCGGACCGCACTCGTCCACGGTCACTGCCACGCGAAGGCGGTCGGGGGCATGGGGGCGGACGGAGCGGTCCTGGACGCCCTCGGCGTGGAGTGGCGCGAGCTCGACGCCGGCTGCTGCGGGCTCGCCGGGTCCTTCGGCTTCCGCGCCGGCGATCCCTACGAGGTGTCGGTGGCGGCCGGTGAGCGCAAGCTCCTGCCGGCGATCCGGGAGGCCACCGGTGACACGATCCTCCTCGCCGACGGCTTCTCGTGCCGGACGCAGGTGCGCCACCTCCAGATGGGTCCGGCGGGTCGACGGCCACTGCACCTGGCCCAGCTGCTGGCCGGGCTGCTCCGGGGCGAGGTGGCCACGGACGCCACCGACGGCGACGCCGCGTCCGGGCCGACCCGGCGGGACGCCGCCGCGCTCGCGTGTGCCGTGGCCGCAGGCCTGCTCGCCCGGTGGTGGTGGCGTCGGCGGCGCGCCGAGCACCTGAGCGCCCTGCCACCGTCCGGCCATGCCGGGCAGGCCAACACCGGCACGTAGACTCCGCGTCCGTTTCGCTCCACCACCTGCACGGGAGGACGCAGATCTCCAACGGGGCGGACCCCGGGCCCTCACGCCGATGGCCGCTGCTGCTCGGCGCCGCTGTCGTGCTCGCCGTGGTCGTCAGCGTGGCCGTGTGGGTGTTCCGCAGCGACGCGCCGCGCGAGGTCGACGCCGAACGCGCGCTGGACCAGGACGCGGACGCGGCCGAGGATCCGCCGCCCGACGAACCCGACGACCCACCCGAGCCCGACGACGAGGACGACGAGCCCGAGGACGACCCGCCGCCGGACGATGCGCCATACGCGGGGCTCACCGACCTCACCGGGACCTGGCACGTCGACACCTCCCGCCCCTTCGACCGCGCGACGGGCACCGGCTCGTTCGTCGGGTACCGGATCGAGGAGGAGCTGTCTGGCGTCGGCGCGAACACCGCCGTGGGGCGCAGCCCGCTGGTCGACGGCGCCGTCGTGATCGAGGACCTCACCGTCGTCGCGACGCGGGTGGACGCGACGCTCGACGGTCTCGAGAGCGACGACGGCCGACGGGACAACCGGGTCCGAAGCATGCTCGGCCCGGACGCGATGGCGACCTTCGAGCTCGACGAGCCCATCGAGCTGCCCGAGATCCCGCCGGTCGGTGAGGTCGTCGAGCTCGAAACGGTCGGGACGCTGACCATCCTCGATACGTCCCACGAGGTCACGGTCACCCTTCAGGCGGTGGTGACCGCGGGCGGGCTGCTGGTGGCGGGCTCGACCGAGATCCTGCTCAGCGACTTCGGCCTCGAGGCACCGTCGGCGCCGATCGTGCTGTCGGTGGCCGACGAGGCGGTCATCGAATGGCAGCTGTTCCTCACCCGGGCCACCTGACCTCGTGCCATTAGGCTCGTCGTCGAGCGGGCGTGCCGGAACCGGTAGACGGAAGGCCCTTAAAAGGCCTCGGACCTCGTGTCCGTGTGGGTTCGAGTCCCACCGCCCGCACATCTCGACGGTCCCTGCCTCGCCGAAGGAGATCCCCTTGCCGCAGCTGCTGGCGCTGTGGGGTGCTCCGCGGACGGTCTCAACGGCCTTCGAGCGCATGATGCGCGAGCGGGGCGACCACGAGGTCGTCTTCGAGCCCTTCGCCGCCCACTATTACTTCAGCACAGACCGCCGCTCGTCACGCTTCGACGGCGAGGTCGCTCCCGAACGGAGTCACGACTTCGACGCGATCCTCGACCACCTCCTCGGGATCGCACGGGCCCGGCAGGTCTTCGTCAAGGACATGGCCTACCACGTCGTCCATCGCGCCGACGACCGGTTCCTGTCGCGGTTCCGGCACACCTTCATCGTGCGTCATCCCCGCTTCGCTTTGGCATCCCTTGCCCGCATCTGGCCCGACTTCACCCACGAGGAGGCCGGGTTCAGTGCCCTGCGCCACCTGTTCGAGCTGGTCGCCGAGCGGGAGGGGCGGCCCCCGCCTGTCATCGACGGTGAGGACCTGCTCGCCGACCCTCAACGGGTCGTTGCAGCGTGGTGCGAAGCGGTCGGGATCGCGCACCTCCCCCAGGCCCTGTCCTGGAAGGCCGGGCGTGCGGACGGGTGGGAGCGATGGTCACGCTGGACCACCACGGTCGAGAGGTCGAGCGGTCTACCCACTGAACGGTCGGCGCCACGCGACGGGAACGCAACGCGGCTCGACGACCCACGTCTCGAGGAGGCTGTCGATGGCTGCCTCCCGGACTATCGACGTCTCGTGGAGCACCGAATCGGAGCCTGAGGGGGTGAGCATCTGACCGTGACCCGGTCGGGCAAGCCGGTCGCCGAGCTCCGTCCGCTCGGCAAGCCCACCTGCAACAGGCCGAAGCAGACTTCGAGCCGCTTCCGTTCGATGCGGCCGCCGCGCGGGCGTTGGTCAGGTGGGGGCCGCGCTCCGCCGAGCAGGACGAAGGCCCGCAGCGCGGTCGTACCTGCAACCGGGACGACTTCGCGGCCATCGACCGGCTCCACGTCGTCGACGTGCCCCATCCCGAC
>CAZSQF010000011.1:0-24599 GCA_964608935.1 uncultured Actinomycetota bacterium
CGGCGCCCGGTCCACCTCGATGTCCCGATCACGATCGCGGGGATGAGCTTCGGGTCGCTGTCCGCCAACGCCAAGGAATCGTTGGGTCGGGCCGCGACCGCGGTCGGGACCTGCACCACCACCGGCGACGGCGGGATGACCGACGAGGAGCGCGAGGCGTCGAAGCTGCTGGTCTACCAGTGCCTGCCGTCCCGGTACGGGTTCGACCCCGAACACCTGAAGAAGGCCGACGCGGTGGAGGTGGTGATCGGGCAGGGCGCGAAGCCGGGCGGGGGCGGCATGCTGCTCGGACAGAAGGTCAGCGCGCGGGTGGCAGAGATGCGCACCCTGCCAGCGGGGATCGACCAGCGTTCGGCGTCCCGCCACCCCGACTGGACCGGCCCGGACGATCTGCGCATCAAGATCGAGGAGCTGCGGGAGGCGACGGGCTGGGACAAGCCGATCTTCGTCAAGCTGGGGGCCACCCGGGTGTCGAACGACGTGAAGCTGGCGGTCGCGGCCGGCGCCGACGTGGTGGTCGTCGACGGCATGCAGGGCGGCACGGGCGCGACCCAGGACGTGTTCATCGAGCATGCCGGTATCCCGACGCTTCCCGCGGTGCGCCTGGCCGCCGAGGCGCTGCGCGAGATCGGCATGCACGACGAGATCCAGCTCGTGGTGTCCGGCGGCATCCGGACGGGTGCTGACGTCGCCAAGGCGCTCGCACTCGGGGCGACCGCGGTGTCGATGGGAGTGGCACCGCTGGTCGCGCTCGGCTGCAACAGCCGGACCTGGGCGGACGCCGACGGCGTGGAGCACGACGCCACCGACGACTACCGAGCGCTCGGCACCGAGCCCGGCTACTGCCACATGATGCACACCGGCCTGTGTCCGGTGGGCATCGCCACCCAGGAGCCCGAGCTCGAGGCCCGGCTGGATCCCGATCTCGGTGCGCGGCGCGTCACCAACTTCCTGAAGGCGGTGACGATGGAGCTGACCACGCTGGCGCGAGCGTGCGGGAAGTCCGACGTCCACAACCTCGAGGCCGACGACCTGGTCGCGCTGACGATCGAAGCGGCCGCGATGGCCCGGGTACCGCTGGCCGGAACCGACTGGATCCCCGGAACCACACCCTGAAAGGGAGAGGCATGGGTGATGTACGAGACGAGCTGAGAGAGCGAGCCGAACAGGACGGCATCGAGTTCTTCCTCGCCATGTTCGTGGACATGGACGGAAAGCCGTGCGCGAAGATGGTCCCCGCCCAGTACCTCGAGCAGCTGCTCGAGGACGGGGCAGGCTTCGCGGGGTTCGCGGTCGGGTCGATCGGGCAGAGCCCGGCGGACCCGGACATCGCCGCCATCCCCGACCCGGCGTCCTACACCCCGGTGCCGTGGAAGCAGGGTGTGGCGGTCCTGCACTGCGACCCACACGTCGAGGGTGAACCGTGGCCCTACGCGCCACGCATCATCCTCAAGCGCCAGCTGGCACGGGCCGCTGAGCGCGGACTCACGATGAACACGGGGCTGGAGCTCGAGTACTCGCTGGTGCGACGTGACGAGAACGGGGAGCTGGTCCTCGCCGACGAGCTCGACACCGCCGCAAAGCCCTGCTACGAGGTCAAGGCGCTCAGCCGCATGTGGGGCCACCTGTCCACCGTGTCCCGCTACCTCAACCAGCTCGGCTGGGGCAACTACGCGAACGACCACGAGGACGGCAACGGCCAGTTCGAGAACAACATCACCTACGCCGACGCGCTCACCACCGCCGACCGGGCGATCTTCTTCCGCTACATGGTCCACTCCCTGGCGCACGAGGCCGGGATGATGGCCACCTTCATGCCCAAGCCCTTCAGCCACGTCACCGGCAACGGCATGCACATGCACTCGAGCCTGTGGGGAGCCGACGGCGAGCCGCTGTTCGAGGACCCCGACGACGTGCGTGGCCTCGGCCTGTCGCAGGCCGCCTACCACTACATCGGCGGCATCCTCGACCACGGCCGGTCGATGGCCTCGGTGGTGTGCCCCTCGGTCAACTCCTACAAGCGCATCGGGGTGGGGGTCCCCAAGTCGGGATCCACGTGGGCGCCGGCGTACGTGTCGTACGGCGGCAACAACCGCACGGTCATGCTCCGCGTCCCAGAGCCCGGCAGGGTCGAGCACCGCGGGGTCGACGGCTCCGCCAACCCGTACCTGGCCGCGACCGTCGTGCTGGCCGCCGGTCTGGACGGCATCGACCGCGAGCTCGACCCCGGCGACCCGGTCAACGACGACCTGTTCGTGCTACAACCCGAGGAGGTCGCCGCCCGCGGGATCTCGCACATGCCGGTCACGCTTGGCCGCGCGGTCGAGGAGCTCGTCACCGACGACGTGCTCCGCGAGGCGCTGGGCAGCGTCCCCGGCGGTGACTACATGGACTACTACGCGAAGATCAAGACCGAGGAGTACTCCGAGTACCACGCCGTCGTCACCCGGTGGGAGGTCGACCGCTACCTGACACTGTTCTGACCGCGAGGAGGCTGTCGAGATGGGGGTCGACGAGCCGTCTGGTGACGCTGCGACGCCTGGCGCGTCGCCGGACACTGCAACCCTGGAGCAACTGCTCGGCCAGACGATCGCACGGCGGGTCCGCGAGTACCGGGGACAGCTGGGGCTGACGGTCGCGCAGCTCGCTGAGCGCAGCGGCCTGTCGAAGGGGATGCTGTCGAAGATAGAGAACGCCCAGACCTCTCCGAGCCTCTCGACCCTGGCGCGGCTGTCGGACGCACTCGCCGTGCCGGTCACCGCGTTCTTCCGGGGCCTGGACGAGGAGGGCGACATCCTCCACGTGAGGTCCGGGCAGGGCCTCGAGATCCAGCACAAGGGCACGCGGACCGGCCACATCTACCGGATCCTCGGGGTGATGCGTGCACCACACGACCGCTTCGAGCCGCTGCTGGTGACCCTGATGGAGCCGACCGAGGTGTTCCCCCTCTACCAGCACCCCGGCACGGAGCTGATCTACATGCTCGAAGGAAGGATGGAGTACAGCTACGGGCGGGCGCGCTACCAGGTCGAACCCGGCGACACCCTGCAGTTCAACGGCGAGATCACCCACGGCCCGACCGACCTGCTCGAGCTCCCGATCCGCTTCCTGTCGATCAAGTCCCGGACGCCCGCGTCGGACGTGCCGTGACCGGAGCACGGTGGGTTTACCTGTAGTGGACGTGGTTTCCCAACCTGCCTAGGCTGCGCCGGGAGGGAAGCGAAGGAGCGGGATACAAGGTGGGTGGCTTCGCGAAAGGTCGGGTGGCGCCCGGGTCGCGTGGTCGCGTTCGCTATTCGGCGTACGAGCTGGTGCGTCGCGGGCTGACCGGCGCCCCCTGGGAGCGGGCCTGGCGGCCTCGCGAGCTCAAGGCGAGCTACGACGTTGTGATCGTCGGCGGGGGCGTCCATGGCCTCGCGACGGCCTACTACCTCGCGGCGAACCACGGCATCGCCAACGTGGCCGTTCTGGACAAGGGGTACCTGGGTGGCGGCGGGTCGGGGCGCAACACCGCGATCGTGCGCTCGAACTACCTCACCCCCGAAGGGATCGCCTTCTACGACCGGTCGTTGCAGCTGTACCGGACCTTGTCGGCGGACCTGAACTTCAACGTGATGTTCTCGCAGCGGGGCCACCTCACGCTCGCCCACAACGACAGCTCGCTGCGCACGATGCGGTGGCGTGCCGAGGTCAACAAGCACCAGGGGGTCGACTCGGAGGTGATCGACCCGGCCGAGATCGCCCGTCTGGTGCCCTACATGGACGTCAGCAGCGACGCGCGCTATCCGATCCTCGGGGCGCTGTACCACCCGCCCGGTGGCATCGTGAGGCACGACGCGGTGGTATGGGGCTACGCCCGCGGTGCGGACAGCCTGGGAGTGGAGCTCCACCAGAACACCGAGGTGCTCGACATCGAGGTCACCGGCGGTGCCGTGATGGGGGTGGTCACCGACCGGGGGCGGGTCGCGGCGCCTGTCGTGGTCAACTGCACGGCGGGATGGGCGACGCTCATCTCGGACATGGCGGGGGTCCGGCTGCCGATCTCGACACGACCGTTGCAGGCGGCGGTCACCGAGCCGGTGCGGCCGTTCCTGGACACGGTGGTCGTGTCGGGGACCTTGCACGTCTACATCAGCCAGACCGACCGGGGCGAGCTCGTGTTCGGGGCGAGCGTGGACCCCTTCACGTCGTACTCGATGCGTGGCTCGCTCGAGTTCGTCGAGGGGCTGGCAGGCCACGTGCTGGAGCTGATGCCGGCGCTGTCGAAGCTGCGGCTGCTGCGCCAATGGGCCGGCCTGTGTGACATGACGCCCGACTACTCCCCGATCATGGGCTTCACCCCGGTCGATGGCTTCCTCGTCGACGTGGGGTGGGGAACCTACGGGTTCAAGGCCGGCCCGGTGTCGGGTGAGGCCATGGCCGAGTGCATCGCCACCGGAAGCACGCCGCAGATCATCTCCGCGTTCGGGCTCGAGCGGTTCCAGCAGGGTCGCCTGGTCGGCGAGAAGGGAGCGGCCGCTGTTGGTCACTGATGGGCAGCTGTGGTCCGTGTGGACGAGGAGCGGGGCGTGATCGTGCTGCCGTGCCCGTGGTGTGGGCCACGCAACGTCGCCGAGTTCGTCCACCACGGTGAGCCCGAGAGCCGCCCCGACGTTGCGAGCGTGGAGCCCACCGACTGGCGCGGATACCTCTACCTGGAACACAACGTCCTGGGTTGGGTCACCGAGCGATGGTTCCACCGGGCCGGCTGCCGCCGGTTCTTCCTGCTGGAGCGCCACACCATGACCAACGAGATCCGGGCAGGCAGATCATGACCCGGACGCTGCCCCCGATGCCGATGCGGCTCGAGCCCCGACCCGGTGAGGTGATCGACCGGGACCAGGCGTTCACGTTCCGTTTCAACGGCACCAGCTACGCGGCGTACAGCGGCGACACCATCGTGTCCGCCCTCGCTGCCTCGGGTGTGAGGGTCCTGTCACGGAGCTACAAGTACCACCGGCCCCGCGGCGTGCTGACGGCCAGCTTCCACGACCCGGGCTGCATGCTCCAGGTCGGTGACGAACCCAACGTCCGAGCCGCCCACCGGCGCGTCGATCCGGGGATGGACGTGACGTCGCAGAACACCTGGCCGTCGCTGCGGTTCGACGTCAAGGCTGCCAACCAGGCGGTGAAGCGCTTCCTCGCGCCCGGCTTCTACTACAAGACCTTCATCAAGCCTCAGCGGCTGTGGCCGGCCTACCAGCGGGTGCTCAAGCGCTTCGCGAACGGCGGGGTCGTAGCTCCCGACACGCCGCACGGAGCCTACGACCATCGCTACGTTCACCCCGACGTGCTGGTGGCCGGCGGCGGGCCGGCGGGGATGGCCGCCGCGACCGCTGCGGCGCGAGCCGGAGCGAAGGTGCTGCTCGTCGAGGAGGAGCCCGACCTCGGCGGCCACCTCCGCTACGGCGACGCGGCGGACCTGGAACGGCTGGCCGATCTCGCCGCAGCGGTCGCCGCGGAGCCCGGGATCGAGGTCCTCACCGACGCGGTCGTGCTCGGACGCTACGACCACAACTGGGTCGCGGTGGTCCAGCGCGACGTAGCGCACGTGCACGAACGACTGGTCAAGGCGCGGGTCGGCTGCCTGGTGGTCGCGCCTGGCCTGATCGAACGGCCGTACGTGTTCGCCGGCAACGACCGCCCCGGCGTCATGCTGTCCACCGCCGTGCGGCGGCTGGTCAACCTCCATGCCGTCAGGCCGGGGGAGCGGGCGCTGGTGCTCACCGCGAACCCCGAGGGTGACGCCGCGGTCCGCGACCTCGAGGACGCCGGTGTCGAGATCGCCGCGGTCGCTGACGCCCGACGCGGGCAGGACCTGCGGGAGGTCGTGGGTCGGGCCGGCGTCAAGGGGGCGGTGCTCGGTGACGGGACGAAGGTCGACTGCGACCTGGTCGTCACCGCGATCGGCTGGACCGCTCCGACGTCGCTGTTGAACATGGCCGGCGACAAGCCCGTCTACGACCCGACGGCGGCCCGCTTCTTCCCCGACCCCGCCCGACTGCCCGACGACGTCCTCCCCGCCGGTGGGATCGCTGGCGACGGCGAGGTCGACACCCTGGTCGAGCACGCCGCCACGGTCGGCGCCGAGGCTGCCCGGCGTGCGGCGGGCAGCCCCCCGACACCGGTCCCCATGCTGCCCCGCGAGCGCCACCCAGAGCTCTTCCGAGGCCGCACGCACGGCTTCGTCGACCTCTCGGAGGACGTCACCTCCAAGGATCTGGAGGTGGCCGCTGGGGAAGGCTACGACTCGGTCGAACTGGTCAAGCGCTACACGACGGCCACGATGGGTCCGGTCCAGGGCAAGCTGGAGACCGTCAACACCGTGGCGGTGCTCGCCGACGCCACGGGAGCCACGATCGAGGGCACCGGCACGACCGTGTGGCGTCCTCCATACGCGCCGGTCACCCTCGGGGCGCTGGCCGGCCGCAGCTTCGAGCCGATCCGCCGTTCCCCGATGCAGGCGTGGCACGAGTCGCACGGAGCCGTGCCCCTCGTTGCCGGCGCCTGGATCCGCCCGGACCACTACGGCGACGCCGCTGCCGAGGTCCGTGCCGTCCGCGAGCAGGTCGGCATCATCGACGTGACCCCGATCGGGAAGCTCGACCTGCGAGGCCCCGACATCCCCAAGCTGCTCGAGCTGCTCTACGTCAACAAGTGGTCCAAGCTCGATGTCGGGCGGGTCCGATATGGGGTCATGTGCGCCGAGGACGGGGTCGTCTTCGACGACGGGGTGACCGGCCGACTCGGGGACGACCATTACCTGATGTCCACGACCTCGTCCGGAGCCGCCGCGGTGTGGGAGTGGCTGGAGCTGTGGCTGCAGACCGAGCGCCCGAACTGGCGGGTGCACGTCACCCCGGTCACCACGGCCTACGCCAGCATCAACGTGGCGGGTCCCCGTGCCCGCGACCTCGTTGGCCGGCTCTGGGACGGCCCCGACCTGTCCAACGAAGCCTTCCCCTACATGCACGTCCGGGAGGCTCGCATCGCCGACGTCGACGACTGCTTGGCGTGGCGGATCGGGTTCACGGGCGAGCTCAGCTACGAGCTCCACGTCCCGGCCAGCTACGGGCTGCACGTGTGGGGGGCGCTGCTGGAGGCGGGCGACGACCTCGGCATCCGGCCCTTCGGGGTGGAGGCGCAGCGGATCCTGCGGCTCGAGAAGGGTCACTTCATCGTCGGGCAGGACACCGACGGGTTGACGCAGGCGTTCTCCGCCGGGATCGACTGGGCCATCAAGCTCGACAAGGCCGACTTCGTGGGTAGGCCGGAGCTCGTCTGGCAGAAGGAACGCGGCGGCTACCCCCGTCTGGTCGCTCTCCAACCCCACGACGGCTCGATCGTGCCGGCCGAGGCGAGCCAGATCGTCCACGGTGACGATCGCATCGGTGGTCGCATCACGTCCAGCCGGATGTCACCGTCCCTGGGTCGCGCGATCTGCCTGGGGCTGGTCGATGAGGAGCTGGCCGCCGCAGGGACCGATGTCACCATCGTCCTCCCCGACCGTCGCCGCATCGGTGCCCGCGTGATGGAACACCACGCCCACGTCGATCCGGAAGGGGAGCGCCTACGTGTCTGATCCGATCGCACGCAGCCCGATCGCTCCCGTTTCCCCCGTCGAGGTCCGCGACGGGTGGGAGGTCAGCGCACGTCGGAGCACGGCTTCCCTGGTGCTGGCGGACGAGACACCGCTGGCGAAGGTGAGCGTGCGGGCCCCCGAGGACGGACCGACCGCGCGGGCCCTCGATGTCCCCCACGGTCGTGCACGCCGTGACGACGACGGCCTTCTGATCGGGGCCGGTCCCGGGGAGTGGCTGACGATCGCCGCGGTCGGCACGGCCCGCCGCACGGCCGATCGGCTGTCCCGGCTCGCCGACGGGTCCGAGCACGTATCCGTGGTCGATGTCACGCACGGTCGTGCGTTGATGCGGCTGACCGGCCCCGCCGCCCCTGAGCTGCTCGCCAGGGTCTGCGCGATCGACCTGGCGGACGACGCCACGCCAGACGGCACGGCCTTCCGCACGTCGATCGCCAGCCTCGTCACCGACGTCGTCCGCGACGATCGGCGCGGGACCCCGTCGTACGTCCTGCACTGCGAGCGGTCTTCCGGCCAGTACCTGTTCGACGCGCTGCTCGACGCCGGAGGCGACCTCGACGTGGACGCCACAGGCTTCGAACCGACCCCGAAGGAGACACGGTGAGCTTCCCGACCGACCTTGTGATCGCTCGTGGTGCGGAGCTTGCGCCGTTGACGGATGTGGCTGCGTCGATCGGTATCGGTGGGCATCTGTTGGAGCCGTACGGGCATCATGTGGCCAAGATCGGTTTGGAGGCGATCGAGGAGCTGTCGGAGCGGCCGCGGGCGAGGTATGTGTTGGTGTCGGCGATCACGCCGACGCCGTTGGGGGAGGGTAAGACGACCACGACGGTGGGGTTGGGGCAGGGTTTCAGGCATGTGGGCAAGCGTGCGACGATCGCGATCCGTCAGCCGTCGATGGGGCCGACGTTTGGGATCAAGGGTGGTGCGGCGGGTGGTGGGTACAGCCAGGTCGTGCCGATGGAGCAGTTCAATCTGCATCTGACCGGGGACATGCATGCGGTGACTGCGGCGCACAACCTGTTGGCGGCGGTGGTGGACAACCATCTGCATCAGGGCAACCGGTTGGGGGTGGATCCGCATTCGATCGGGTGGCGTCGGGTGTTGGACGTCAACGATCGGGCGTTGCGCAACGTCGTGGTCGGGTTGGGGAGCAGGGCGGATGGGGTGCCGCGTGAGTCGGGGTTCGACATCACTGCGGCGTCGGAGGTGATGGCGGTGTTGGCGTTGGCGGGTTCGCTGGCGGATCTGCGGGCGCGTATGGGCCGTATCGTGGTGGGTTACACCTTCGATGGTGATCCGGTGACTGCGGAGGATCTGGGCGCGGCGGGGGCGATGACGGTGATGATGAAGGAGGCGCTCAAACCCAACCTGATGCAGACGTTGGAGCAGACCCCGGCGTTGGTGCATGCGGGCCCGTTCGGCAACATCGCGCACGGCAACTCCTCGATCGTTGCGGACCGGATCGGGATCCATGGGGGCGACTATCTGATCACCGAGGCGGGGTTTGGTGCCGATATGGGGGCGGAGCGGTTCTTCAACATCAAGTGCCGTAACTCGGGGCTGGTGCCGGATGCGGCGGTGCTGGTGTCCACGGTGCGGGCGCTGAAGGCCCATTCGGGACGGTTCAGGATCGTGGCGGGTCGGCCGTTGCCTGACGAGTTGTTGGCGGAGAACCCTGATGATGTGCATGCGGGGGCGGCGAACCTGCGCAAGCAGATCGACAACATCCGTGTGCATGGGGTGTCGCCGGTGGTCGCGATCAACGCGTTCCCGACCGATCATGGGTCCGAGCATGCCGCGATCCGGGAGATCGCCGAGGAGATGGGGGCGCGGGTGGCGGTGTCCACACATTTCGTCGATGGTGGCAAGGGTGCGGTCGGTCTGGCCGAGGCGGTGGCCGAGGCTGCGGAGGAGGCTTCGGAGTTCTCGCTGCTGTATCCGTCCGAGGCGTCGTTGCGGGACAAGATCGAGGCGGTTGCGACCAGGGTCTATGGTGCGGACGGGGTGGAGTACTCGCCGGTGGCCGCCAAGCAGCTCGACCGCTTCGAGGCCAACGGTTACGGCGATCTGCCGGTGTGTATCGCCAAGACCCACCTGTCGATCTCGTCGGATCCGTCGCTCAAGGGTGCCCCCACCGGTTGGACGCTACCGATCCGTGAGGTGCGGGCGTCGGTGGGTGCGGGGTTCATCTACCCGCTGTCGGGGGAGATGCGCACCATGCCGGGCCTGTCGTCGAGCCCGGCCGCGGAACGCATCGACATCGACGCCGACGGCGAGATCGTCGGCCTGTCATGACCGGTCACAGGGGTTGTCGCCTCAGGGGAGACGCTGTTCACTAGCAGTGGGACGACGGGAGCCGAGGGAGGAACCGATGTGCGGGATCGCAGGCATCATCCATCGGACCGGTGAGGCCGACCTGGGCCGCGACATGGTGCGGATGCTCCAGGCGCTCCGTCACCGTGGGCCGGACTCGAGCGGGTTCGCGCTGTACGGCCGCACGCGGGACGGCTTCGTGATGCGTCTGGTTCTGGCCGACGTCAACGACCCCCGAGGCCTCGACTGGAGCGCACGGCTCGAGCGGAGCCAGAAGCAGGTCGAGGCGCGGCTGGCCAAGGCCGGCGCCCACGTCGATCGCATGGACGGCGAGACCGAGTACAGCTTCCGGGCCGAGTTCACCTACGACGGCGACCTGCAGGCCCTCGTCGACCAGATCGAGGACGTGGCGGGCTGCGAGGTCCTGTCGATCGGCCACTCCCTCGAGATCGTCAAGGACCTCGGCGACGCCGCGACGGTGGCCGATCAGTACGGGTTGCATGCCTTCCAGGGCACCCACGGGATCGGGCACGTACGCATGGCGACCGAGTCGGACGTCGACATCTCCGGTGCTCACCCCTACTGGGCGTACCCCTTCGCGGACCTCGCGGTCGTCCACAACGGCCAGCTGACCAACTACCACATGTGGCGCCGCCGGCTCGAGCGGACCGGCCACCGGTTCGCTTCCGAGTGCGATTCCGAGATCATCGCGGTCTACCTCGCGGTCATGCTCGAACGCGGGCTCGAGCTCGAGACGGCGATGAAGCAGAGCCTTGAGGACTTCGACGGCGTGTTCACCTACCTCGTGGTGACCGAGGACGCCCTCGGGGTCGCCAAGGACCGCATGGCCGCCAAGCCGTTGGTGGTGTACGAGTCGGAGGACGTGGTCGCCGTGGCTTCCGAGGAGGTGGCGATCCGTGCGGTGATGCGTCAGGAGATCGACACCTTCGATCCGTACGAAGGGGAGGTCATGGTGTGGCGGACGCGATGACGGACCGAGCCAGCCGCCACGACCCCCGGGGCCTGTTCGAGCCCGATGTCGACCCTCCGGGAACCGCCGAGATCGAGGACGGTCGGGGTGTCCTCGATGCCGAGGAGCTGACGATACGCCAGGTGAACCTGGAGCTGCGGCGACTCGTCTACGAGGAGGGGATCCGTGATGTCACGATCCGCAACCCCGGGGCCAAGCACTCGCTCGGTGTCGGGATCCTCGCCCGCTGCCGGCTGCGCTTCGAGGGCAGCCTCGGCTACTTCGGCTGCGGCCTGATCGACGGACCCGAGGTGCACGTCACCGGGCGGGTCGGCTGGGCGGTCGCCGAGAACATGATGTCGGGTGTCATCGTGATCGAGAAGAACGCCGGGTCGCTCGCCGGCGCGGCCCTGCGCGGCGGTGACCTCGTCGTCAAGGGAGACGTTGGGGCGCGCACCGGCATCGACATGAAGGGCGGCACGATCCTCGTCGGCGGCAACGCGGACAGCATGACCGGGTTCATGATGCAGCGCGGTCGCCTCATCGTCTGCGGGGACGTCGGTGCCAGCCTGGGCGACTCGATGTACGACGGCACGATCTACGTCGGTGGCGAGATCCGCTCTCTCGGCGTCGACTGCGTCCCGGCCGAGCTCGATGAGGCCGATGACGAGATGCTGGACCGCAAGTTCGGCCTCTACGGCCTGCCGCGACCGCCCGAGCTCAAGAAGTTCGTCTGCGGCCGCAAGCTGTGGAACTACGACACGCTCGAGCCGAGCGAGCGCAAGCTGATCCTCTAGGGCCGACCGCGGGACGGAGGCGACATGGAGACGGGTGAGGGGATGACCGACGCGAGCGACGGTCACGGGCAGGTCCGAGACGTCGACGTCGATCCCCGCAAGGCGGTACTCGGGCGGAGCCAGATCTTCACGCCCGACGTCATCAACGACATCCACATCAAGTCGGATCTCGGCCGCTACCGGATGCGGGGTTTCTCGATCTTCAAGAAGATCCCCCACTGGGACCAGCTGATGTTCCTGCCGGGGACCCTCACCCGTTTCGTGATCGAGGGCTACCGGGAGCGCTGCGACACCAAGACGGTCCTGGGCGCGCGGTTCGCGAAGCGGCCGCTCGAGCTCGACATCCCGATCTACATCACGGGCATGAGCTTCGGGGCACTCTCGCTGGAGGCCAAGATTGCGCTCGCGAAGGGGGCGTCGCTCGCTGGGACCGCGACGTGCTCGGGTGAGGGCGGGATGATCCCGCCCGAGCGGGACTGGTCCACCAAGTGGTACTACCAGATCATCCAGAGCCGCTACGGGTTCAACCCCCACCACCTGATGCTGGCCGACGGGATCGAGTTCTTCATCGGCCAGGGGCACAAGGTCGGTCTCGGTGGCCACCTGATGGGACAGAAGGTCACCGAGCAGGTGGCCGAGATGCGCTCGCTGCCGGCGGGGATCGACCAGCGCTCCCCCGCCCGACACCCGGACTGGCTCGGACCCGACGACCTGTCCCTCAAGGTGCAAGAGGTCCGCGAGGCGACCGACTACCAGGTCCCGATCCAGCTCAAGCTCGGCGCGGCGCGTGTCTACGACGACGTGCGCATGGCCGCCAAGTGCGGCCCCGACGTCATCTACCTCGACGGGGCCGAGGGCGGCACCGGCGCCGGCCCGCACCTCGCCTCCGAGGAGACGGGCATCCCGCTGATGGCCGCGATACCCGAGGCGCGCAGGGCGCTCGAGGACGTCGGGCTCGCGGACGAGATCGACCTCGTGGTGGCTGGCGGGATCCGCAACGGTGGCGACATCGCCAAGTGCCTCGCGCTCGGAGCGAAGGCGGTCGCGCTCGGGCACTCGGCATTGATCGCCCTCAACTGCAACCGCGAGATCCCGGGCGTGACCGACTACGAGGGCACGATCGGGGTGCCGGCCGGTCAGTGCTACCACTGCCACACCGGGCGATGCCCGGTCGGCATCACGACCCAGAGCCCGGAGCTGCGCCAGCGGCTCGATCCCGAAGCTGGTGCCGAGCGGGTCTACAACTTCCTGCACACGCTCACGCTCGAGGTCCAGATGCTGGCCCGCGCATGCGGCAAGACCGATGTGCACAGCTTCGAACCCGAGGATCTGTGTGCCCTGACCCCGGAGGCGGCGGCGATGGCCAAGGTGCCGCTGGCGGGAACCGACTGGATCCCGGGCAGCGAGAAGGCGGCCCTTGCCGAGATCAGGGACATGTTGGCCCAGCAGCGCGACGACAGCGGAGCGAGCTGACCGGGCACAGGTCACTCGATCCGGGAGGGAGACGACGATGGCCGGTTACCGCCAGCGCACGGGTGTGCACGTCACGATCGACGCCGAGGAGCTCGCCGGTGAGAGCTTCCCCCACCAACACGACCTCGCCGAGGTCGAGGACGTCGACCTGCTCACGGCGACGCCAGGCGAGGACCTGAACTGGCTCGAGGACATCCACCTGCAGGAGGAGGACGGGATGCCGGCGGTCTTCGACCGCTACTCGAACTCCTACCTGAAGATCTACTTCCCGATCCCGGAGGGCCGCGAGGACGAGATCGCCCGGAAGGTGTTGATCAAGCACCTTCGATCGGGCAGCTCCTACGGCACCCGACTGAAGCGCGTCCACGCGAAGTTCCCCCAACCGGAGCTCGGTCCGTGGGTGGACGATGCGCCGATGGTCGGGGAGGACTGGAGCCCACCGACGCTGCAGGAGATGGGAGAGGCCGCGAGCGACGGTGCGCAGGACTGAGGACCCGCTGAACGCAGGAGGGAGCGCCAGATGACCGACACACACCCAGTTGCCGAGACGCCGGACCCACCCATCGTGAAGAGCCTGGTCCAGCAGATCGTGGAGAAAGGACCCGTCCCCGACGCCCCTCTGACCCTGGAGGAGGCTCGCAACCAGCCAGGCCGAGCCGAGATGATCCGCCAGGTCCGCGCTCAGATCGACGAGCTGGGCATCGAGTACATCTACTTCCAGCTCATCTCGGTGTCCGGGCACGTCAACGGCAAGGGCGTGTACGCGAAGCGCTTCGAGCAGGTCGCCGAGGCCGGCTTCCAGCTCGTGTACGGCGCGACCGCCGACCTGTTCATCGACCGCTACGACAACTACATCGGCTACGCGGCTCACGAGTCGGAGCTGGCCGGCATCGCCGACCTCGACACCTTCCGCCAGCTGCCGTGGGAGCCACGTGTCGCCCGGGTGTTCGTCGACTGCTACGACACCGAGACCGGTCAGCTGCTCGAGTCCGATCCACGCCACAACCTCAAGCGGATCTCCAACGAGTTCGAGGCCGAGACCGGGGCCGTTCCCCTGGTCGGGATCGAGCCCGAGATGTCCTGGCTGAAGCGGACCGACGACCCGAACAAGGCGGAAGGGGCCACCAAGCCCTGGTGCTACCACATCAACCAGTTCGAGGAGCTGCGCCCGCTCATCCTCGACGTCGTCAGGTGGGCCGATGAGATGGGCCTCGAACCGACCTATGGGGACCACGAGGACGCCCCCGGTCAGCTCGAGCTCAACTGGCAGTTCGACCGGCCGATCCGCACGGCGGACAACTACAGCACGTACCGCCAGATCTGCGCCGCCGCGGGACGCAAGCACGAGCTGATCCCCTGCTTCATGCCCAAGCCCTTCACCGGGGTCTCGGCGAACGCCGCCCACCACCACGTCACCCTCAACAGCCCCGAAGGGAAGAACCTGTTCTACGATCCCGACGGGCCTGCGAAGCTGTCCGAGCTCGGCCGTCATTTCTGCGGGGGGGTGCTCCAGCACGCCAACGCGGTGCTCGCGATCACCGCGTCGACGGTCAACTCGTACAAGCGCATGTGGGACTTCGGCTTCTGGGCGCCGCTGTTCGCCAACTACGGCTGGCAGAACCGCACCACACTGATGCGCGTGGCCGCACCTGGCCGGTTCGAGTTCAAGGGTGCCGACTCGGCGTGCAACCCCTACCTCACGCAGGCCGTGCTGCTGGCGGCGGGACTGGACGGCATCAAGCGGGGTCTGGACCCGGGAGAGCCGTTGGACGGGGATGCGTCGGATCTGTACTTCGCCGGTGTCCGCGAGGGGCGCCTCCCCGAGTACCTCGGTCAGGCGCTCGAGGCGCTCGCCGAGGACGAGGTCGTGCGCAGCGCGCTGCCCGGCAAGCTCTACGACGTCTACCACCACTACAAGCGGGACGAATGGGAGCGCTACCTGTCGGTCGTCACCGACTGGGAGCGGGAGCGCTACCTCGACGTCCAACCCTGACCTGCGTGGGAGGTCCGGTCGTGGCCCTGCCGTCCTCGTCCCCCTATGTGGTGGTCGGAGCCGGCGTCCACGGCCTGTCCACCGCCTGGCACCTCGCCCGCGAGCTCGCCGCCAGCGGGCGAGGTGACGGCGGTGACGTCATCGTGCTGGACAAGGACAGCATCGGCTCGGGCGCGTCGGGCATCGCCTGCGGCGTGATCCGCAACAACTACTTCCAACCCGCGATGCGCGAGCTCATGGCGCATTCGGTGGACGTGTGGGAGTCGGATCCCGAGGGGTTCGCCTACCACCCCGTGGGCTACATGCAGATCTCCCCCGAGGCGATGCGGGAGGACGTGGCCCAGATCCACGCCGAGCAGCACGCGATCGGGTACGCCTCGACCCTGATCGAGGGCGAGGGCGACTGCTCCACCTACATGCGTCGGATGTTCGCGGACTGGCAGGCGCAGGGCACCACCGCGATCCTCCACGAGCACCGAGGCGGCTACGCCAACAACCTGCGGTCGGTGCTGGGCCTCGCCGCGAAGGCGGAGGGCGCAGGCGTCCAGATCCGGACCGGGACGCGTGTCGTCGGATTCGACCTCACCGACGGCTCGGTCACCGCCGTCGAGACCGACCGGGGCCGTATCGCCTGTGACCACGTGATCGTCGGTGCCGGTCCGTGGGTCCGCGACCTCTGGGCGATGCTCGACCTCCCGGCCGGTATCGACGTCCACGCTCAGGACGGCACGGTTCAGCGCGACGTGCCGATGTGGACCTACTGGATGCTCCAGGAGGGCACGCTCGGCGTCGATCCGGGCACGTTCACCGACGCGCAAGGCAACCCGCCGCCGGTCATGCACGTCGACAGTCACGCTCCGCTCTACGACGACGAGGACGGGAGCCTCGTCACGAGCCAGCCGTGGGGCATCTACTACAAGCCCGACGTCTACTTCGGGGGTATCCAGGGGGGCACCACGCCGATCCCGATCGAGCGCGCTCCCGAGTCGGTGTCGGTCGACCCGTACGGCCCGGCGAGCCCCGAGTTCGTGGTCGGCGACGACTTCGTGCGCCTGTGGACCTCGGCGCTGGCGCACTGTCACAAGCGCTTCGAGGGCACCAGGCGCCTCTACAAGCGTGAGCCGTCCGGCGGGATCGGGGCGTTCACCCCCGACAGCTTCCCGATCCTCGACGCGGTCCGCGACAACTGCTACGTGATCGCCGACTCCAATCACGGCTACAAGATGATCGGCGTCGGTGCGCTCGTCGCCAAGGAGGTTCTCGGCGAGGCTCAGACCCTCCTGGCCCCGTTCCGGCTCTCGCGCTTCCGCAGCGGCGAGCTGCATCCTCGCAGCCGGTCACCCTTCCCGTGGAGTTGAGCCCGAAGCGGCGGTGCTGAGACGCGGAAGGACCGACCGGTCCAGGAAGCGGTCGAGCAGGGTGTAGGCCCGAGCTCGCGCGTCGTCGAGCACGAGTCGGGTCTGTTCGACGATCCGGTCCGGGGTCAGGCCCAGCTGCTCCACCGCGTCGGCGTAGGTGTCCGCCCAGCTCGCCACGCTGTCGGGGGTGGCCTCCGGGTGGAACTGGACACCGAGGTGGGACCCGATCTCGAACGCCTGTGTCCCGACGGCCGTGCTCGCGAGCTCCACGGCCCCGGGCGGTGGAGACAGCACGTCGAAGTGCCACACCAGCCACGGGCCCGGATCGAGCCGGTGCGGATCGATGGTCCGCAGCGGCATCCAACCGATCTCGGGCTGATCCCCCGGTCGCACCTGTCCTCCGAGCACGTGCGCGAGGATCTGTGCTCCGAAGCAGATGCCGAACACCGGGACACCGGCGTGGATGGCCGCCCGCAGGAAGGCCCGTTCGTCCTGGATCCAGGGCACGCCGTCGTCGTACGCCGCCTCACCCGAGCCGAGCGGCACGATCAGGTCGTACCGGCGAGGGTCGTCGGGATAGGCGCCCGGCGCGGCACGCAGCAGGTCGACCTCGACGCCGCGCTGCTCGGCACGCTCCCCGATCAGGCCTGGAGGCACGTCCGCCTGATGCTGTATGAACAGGGCATTGATCGTCCTGCGTCCGCTGCCGCTCACGACCTACCCATCGTCGACGCGACGCCGTGTCCTGCTCCTACCCTATCCGAACGGCGGATCGGGACGGCCACCGAGCCGCGCCCGGAGGGGTCGACGATGGCGGTCGCTGCGGTCCCCGACGGCAAGCTACGGCTCGCCGACGGGCGGACGCTGGCGTACGCGCAGTGGGGCGAGCCCAGGGGGGTGCCGGTGCTCCTGTTCCATGGCACGCCGGGATCCCGCTTGTTCGTCCCGAACCTGCTCGTGACGGCAGCCCGCGGGGTTCGACTGATCACGATCGACCGACCTGGGTACGGCGGGTCGGACCCGAAGCCGGGACGGTCGGTACCGGACTGGGCCGACGATGTCACCGAGCTGTGTGACGCGCTCGCGCTGGACGGTCCTGCGGTGGTCGGACACTCGGCAGGATGCGCGTACGCACTGGCGTGCGGGGTGCGGATGGCGGACCGGATCGAGAGGCTGGTCCTCGTCAGCCCGGTGGTGCCGAGCCACGAGGTGAGGTCGGTGGCGGCCGAGATGACCGAACGCGAACGTGCGATCGTCGCTCTCGCCGCCGAGGATCCTCCCGCGGCCGCTCGGCGCATCGCCGACGAGGCAGGCTGGCTGCGCTCGCACCCGGAGCTGTTCCTCGAGCTGCCACGCCCGAAGGCCGACCAGCTGGTCCTGGCCGACCGGGACGTCCAGCGGATGTACCTGGCCACCATCGAGGAAGCCGTACGCCAGGGCCTGGACGCGTTCGCGCTCGAGCAGGTGCTGCAGCGTCGGCCTTGGGGGTTCGCGCTCGCCGACGTCATGACGCCGGTCCACGTGTGGCACGGGCAGGCTGACGCCCACGTACCGGCGGCCCACGCTCGCGAGCTGGCGCGCCGGCTCCCCGACGCGACGATCAGCATCGATCCCACAGCAGGCCACGGGCTGGTCGTGGCACGGTGGGGGGCGATCCTGGACGCCGTCACGGCCGCCTGACGGTCGCGGTCGTCAAGCCACCGTGGCGCGGGGCCTGGGACCGGTTCCACACCGGTCCCAGGCCCCACCAGCGGTCGGCGCCCGTGCGGCTAGGGCGACTGCATCAGCGGTGGGTCCTCCGCGGCCGGAGGATGCTCGTCGTGCAGCTCCTCCTCCGACGGGATGAGCGCGGTCCCACCACGGAACATGACGCGCTGGAGGCGCAGCCGCTCGTAGTGCCCACGTGCCTCCCGGTACTCCTCATCCTCGCCGCGTCCGCTCCTCCAGTGCCACAGCAGCCACAGGACGACGGCGACGACGACGAGCAGAACCTCGGTCCCGACGAACGGGTACATGGGGCCGATCGACCCCGGGTCGAGGAACGAATCCAGTCCGGTCCTCATGAGTCACCTCCTCCGGGGTTGTCAGGGTCGCCCGGCCCGCCGGAGTTCCCGGGCCTGAGCGGATACAGGTCGGGCAGCAGCTCGGCCGCCTCTGCGCGCTCGATGTGCTCGAACGCGGTCTCGCGCTGCTCGAAGTAGGGGTGGACGTCGCCGTACAGGTGCGTGTCCAGGCCGGCGAGCTCGATCTCCGGCGGCACCCGGAGCTGACCGAGCGCGTGCAGGATCTTGGCAGCGACGTAGCCCGGAAGGAATCCGAGGACGCCGAACATGATGAAGGCGCCGAGGATCTGGCCGATCGGGTTGATCGCCGGCCACCCGTCGGGGGTCGTGAACCACGCGAGGCCGTCGCGGACCGGCTCGGCGGCCGGATAGCCCCACAGCATGAAGCCGGCGATGACGACACCGAAGGCCCCGGCATAGCCATGCACGGCCACCGCGCCCACGACGTCGTCGATCTTGAACCTCCGCTCCACCCAGTAGTGCAGCTTGTAGGCGATCACGACCCCGACCGCGCCGATCAGCATCGCCTGGATCGGGTGGTAGAGGTCGTTGCCCGCCGATGCGGCGATGATGCCGGCCAGCCCGCCGGAGAAGGTCCAGAACGGGTCCCCGCGACTGATGAGGAACGCCATCAGGAGCCCGCCGGTCAGCGACATCAGGAAGTTGCCGGTGATCGCCGAGAGGGTGGTGGGCATCAGGTAGATGTTGGTGGCGCTGAAGAACGGTTCGCCGTCCGCGCCGACGTCGAGGATCGGGACGTTGCACGCGACGTAGAAGCCCCAGAAGCCGGTGTAGATCACGAACAGCCCGACGCACCGCATCCAGATGTTGTGAGGCGGGATGTCGCGCGGTTCACCGTCCGGGCCGAACTTCCCGATCCGCGGGCCGAGCACGACGATCACGCCGAGGGCGAAGCCGCCCGCGACGGCGTGGATCACGCCGGATGCGTACGCGTCGTGGTAGCCCATGATCTGGACCATCCAGCCCTCGGGATGCCAGCCCCAGGCGGCGTCGATGATCCAGAACACCGACCCGATCAGCACCGCCAGGACGAGGAAGCCCGAGGTCTTGATGCGCTCGAGCACGGAGCCCGACACGATCGAGGCCGCGGTCCAGGAGAACAGCAGGAACGCCGCCCAGAACACGAGCGTGATCCGGTCCTCCATGTGGGTGCCCATGAACTCCGACCAGGGGGTCACCTCGCCCGCCTCTACGAGGCCGCCGTAGATGAACGGACCCGTGGGGAAGGCGAAGTAGATCCACCAACCGAACAGGAAGAACGTCAACGTGACGACCGGGATGAGCATCACGTTCTTCATCACGGTGTGCTGGACGTTCTTCCTGCGCGCGGAGCCGGCCTCGTACATGAGGAAGCCGGCGTGGATCAGGAACATCAGTGCGACGGTGACCCAGTAGTAGAACTCGGTGAAGATGATCGATAGCGACGCTAGTTCGTCTTCCATGCAGCGCTCCTCCTTCACGTTGGACGGAGGCGCACCCGACCACCGCGCGCACGGAGTGCCACCCGTGACGGGTCGGCGGCGTGGGGCTCCCATCCCCTGACCGGTGCACCTCTCCCATGCGGTCACACCGGTGTGTCAGCGCGCGCGACTCTACGGCAGAGCCCGAGCGGCATCAATACCTTGCTTCAACCATGTTTCACCGGAGGAATCAGCCGCGGTGCGCGCGGCCGCACGCCCTCTGGCCTTCGTCGTCGGCCCTCGAGGGTTGTCCGGCGCCGGGCGACTGCGTAACGTGGCCCTGGCCGCAGGGGGTCATGGACGCTCGGTGCGGAGGGTGCCGGCGGACGTGACCGGAGGGTCCGAGGACGGTGACGGTCTCGATCGAACGCCCGACGCTTCTGGGGCCGGGGCTGCTCCCGGTGGTCCCGGGACTCGAGCACTATCGCGTGCGCCCCGGCGGTGTGACGGTGGTCGCGCTCGAGGAGGGCGACCGTCTCACGGTGATCGATCCGGACGGCCGGCAGCCCGGTGAACTGACCGTCCTGTCCCGGGGGGACGGCGAGGCCTTCGACGCCATCGGGGTGCGGCCCGACGGGCCCGCCTCGGTGCTCCGCGACCTGGTAGGGGACCCCGACGGGGCCGGCAAGGACGTCCTCGGACACCTGGCTGCCCGCGGTCTCGATCCCCACGACGCGCGAGCGGTGTACCTGTTCGGCGAGTGGTCCCCAGCCGGCGAGAGCATCACGTTCGCGGTCTCGCGGGAAGGGGTCTGCGTCGTCGCGGCGCCGGCTCGACGGATGGCGGTCGATGCGCACAACCCGCCGTCGGAGCTGTGGCTCGAGCTGCGGCGTGCCGTCCCCCGCGTCAGCACGGAGGTCGAGCTCCCGCCGCCGCTCGCGGAGCCGATCCTCGACCTGCGCGTCGACCGGGCGACGGCCCGGAGCTACGAGGTCGAGGAGGGCCAGTACGTCCAGATCATCGACGTGGAGGGCCGGCAGTGCTCGGACTTCCTCGCCTTCCACCGCCATCGGCTCGAGGAGGGCGTGGAACGGGGGCTCGACGCCACCACGACGCGGACCCTGATGGGCAACGCCTACCCGGCGCCGGGGCTGCACGGCAGGTTCTTCGACCAGGACATGCAACCCCTTTGCGAGGTGGTGCGTGACACGGTCGGTCGTCACGACACCTTCGGTCTCGCCTGCAACGCCAGGTACTACGAGGACATGGGCTACCCCGGCCACGTGAACTGCACCGACAACTTCAACGAGCAGCTGGAGGCCTACGCCATAGCCCGTCGGCGTGGGTGGCCTGCCCTGAACCTGTTCTTCAACACCGACTTCGACGCCGACCACGTCCTCGTGGTCGACGAACCGTGGTCCCGGCCCGGCGACTACGTCCTGCTGCGTGCCCTGAACGACCTCGTCTGCGCGTCGTCGGCGTGTCCCGACGACATCGATCCGTCGAACGCGTGGGAGCCCACCGACGTCCATGTCCGCGTCTACCCGGGCGAGCGGCCCTTCTCGATCGCCGTCGCGCGCCGAGTGACCCCGGACGCGCAACCGAAGCTGACCGATCGGACCGGGTTCCATCCGCGCGTCAGCGAGCTCAGCAGCCGCATGGTCGAGTACAGCGGGTACTGGCTCCCCGCGAGCTTCGATGCCCACGGGGCGATCGAGGAGTACTGGGCATGCCGGGAACGGGTCGCCGTCATGGACCTGTCACCTCTGCGCAAGTTCGAGGTGCTCGGGCCCGACGCCGAGGCGCTGCTTCAGTGGGCGGTGACCCGCAACGTCCGTCGGCTGTCGGTCGGACAGGTCTCCTACACCGCCCTGTGCAACCCGACAGGGGGCATGATCGACGACGCCACGGTGTTCCGGCTCGGTGACGACAGCTTCCGGTTCGTCGGCGGCGACGAGTACGACGGCGTCTGGCTCCGCCAGCAAGCCGAGGAGCGCGGCCTGGCGCGGGTATGGGTCAAGGACTCCACCGACCAGCTGCACAACCTCGCGGTCCAGGGACCGAGCAGCCGCGACCTCCTCGCTGATCTCGTCTGGACGCCGCGGGACCGTCCCGAGCTCGTCGATCTCCGGTGGTTCCGGTTCACGATCGGGCGGATCGGCGGGTACGACGGCATCCCCGTCGTGGTCTCCAGGACCGGCTACTCGGGGGAGCTCGGCTACGAACTGTGGTGCCACCCCGGCGATGCGGTGGGTGTCTGGGACGCCGTCTGGGAGGCCGGTCAGGCCCATGGCCTTGCACCTCTCGGGCTCGAGGCACTCGACATGCTGCGGATCGAGTCGGGGCTGGTCGTCGCCGGGCAGGAGTTCGACGACCAGGTCGACCCGTTCGAAGCGGGCATCGGGTTCACGGTGCCACTCGGGACCAAGGAGGAGGACTTCTGCGGGAGGGCCGCTCTCGAGTCCCGACACACGCACCCGCACAGGACGCTGGTCGGCCTCGAGGTCGAGGGGAACGAGACGGCATCCCACGGCGACCCGGTGGTCGTGGGACGCCAGCAGGTGGGTGTGGTGACGAGCGGCACGCGTTCGCCGCTCCTGGGCAAGAACATCGCGCTGTGTCGCATCGCGGTGCAGTACGCCGACGAGGGCACGGCCGTCGCGGTGGGCAAGCTGGACGGCCAGCAGAAGCGGCTGGGTGCCAGGGTCGTCCGCTTCCCCTTCTACGACCCCGACAAGGAGCGACCACGCTCCTGACCCCGAGGGGCGACCAACCGGCGAGGAGGAGCACATGGAGGCACGGGTGGCCGTCATCGGCGCCGGACCGAGCGGTCTCGCGCAGCTGCACGCGTTCGAGGAGGCCCGGAACGAGGGTGCGGAGGTCCCGGAGGTGGTCTGCTTCGAGAAGCAGAGCGACTGGGGCGGACTGTGGAACTACACGTGGCGAACCGGACTCGACGAGCACGGCGAGCCCGTGCACAGCGGCATGTACCGCTACCTGTGGTCCAACGGGCCGAAGGAGTGCCTCGAGTTCGCCGATTACACCTTCGACGAGCATTTCGGGCGGCCGATCCCCTCGTTCCCTCCGCGGGAGGTCCTCTTCGACTACATCACGGGCCGAGCCCGAAAGAACGACCTTCGACGCCTCATCCGGTTCAACACCGCCGTGCGATGGGTCGAGTACGACGACGAGGCGGGGACCTTCGACGTGAGCGTCGAGCACCTTCCCGAGAAGCGGACGGTCACCGAGACCTTCAGCCACGTGATCGTGGCAACCGGCCACTTCTCGATCCCGAACGTCCCCAGCTTCGACGGCTTCAGGGACTTCCCTGGGCGGCTGATGCACGCCCACGACGTCCGCGACGCGCAGGAGTTCGCCGGTCGCCATGTGCTCGTGCTGGGCAGCAGCTACTCGGCGGAGGACATCGCCCTCCAGGCGCGCAAGTACGGGGCAGCCTCGGTCACGATCTCGTATCGCACCGCTCCCATGGGGTTCACGTGGCCCGACGGGGTCGACGAGGTGCCGCTCCTGGCCGAGGTGGACGGTCGGACCGCTCACTTCCGCGGCGGCACCACACGCGACGTCGACGTCATCATCCTGTGCACCGGCTACCAGCATGCCTTCCCGTTCATGGCCGACGACCTGCGTCTGCGAGCCACCAACGTCCTCTACCCCCCTGGCCTGTACAAGGGGGTCTTCTGGGTGGACAACCCGAAGGTCATGTACCTCGGGATGCAGGATCAGTACTACACGTTCACGTTGTTCGACGCGCAGGCGTGGTACGCGCGGGACTTCGTGCTGGGGCGGCTCGAGCTGCCGTCCAGCCCGGAGATGGCGGACGACATCGCGGCGTGGCAGGAACGTGAGGCAGCGCTGGACGGGCCGCTCGACGAGATCGACTTCCAGGCCGACCACCTCGAGGATCTCCTGGCGGACGTCGACTACCCCGCCTTCGACGTCGACCACACCCGCGAGCACTTCAAGAACTGGGAGCACCACAAGGAGGAGGACATCCTGACCTACCGGGATCGTGCGTTCTCCTCGCCGTGCACAGGCACCGTCGCCGCGCTCCACCACAGCGCATGGTGGACGGCGATGGACGACTCGATGGAGTCGTTCTTCGATGCGGGGGACCGTGAGGAGCTCGCGCAGAGCTGACAGCGGCGTCCTCGGGCCACTGACCAGCCCGCGCAGCCGTGGGCCGTGGCGACGTCTGAGACGAGCGGGAAACGGCCCCTGACCTGCGGTGGAGCCCCTTTCCGGTTGAGGCTGGCACCACGCCTGTGGTACGGTCCGTCCGATCGTCCGATACCGCATGTGCCGAGGTCCGAGCGGGGAGCGCGAAGGGTCCATCTGGCGAGCCGTGCGGGCTGGTCACCGGTGACGTGACGTCATCAGGTCGGGGATCGCGCCCGACGCCCGACCACCCGCCTCCCGAACCAGATCCGGTCCCTACGCGTGCTCGCTCGCCTCCAGGACAACCTCGAGGAGCGAGACGCCCATGGCGTACAGCGTCGGCGACACCGTCATCTACCCCCACCACGGCGCAGCGGTCATCGAACGCAAGGA
>CAZSQF010000012.1:0-24353 GCA_964608935.1 uncultured Actinomycetota bacterium
CCCCGATCCCGCACTGATGGAGCGGATCAGGGATGGCGACGCCGTGGAGCTCCAGAACCGCGAGGCCGCCATGACCGCCAGCGCGGTGACGACGACCGCGGTCGTGCGACGGCTCAGGACGCGGTGGTGCCAGAGACCCTTGCAGAAGCCGAACGTCCCGATGGCGAAGGTGAGCGCCCCGAAGGCGAGCACCGGGATGAACCACGGCTCGAGCGCCTCTTGGGCCGCGAGTGCGTTCCCGCCGGTCTCGGCAGCGGTCAGCGGGGCGAACTCCATCCCGGGCAGCAGCGTGAACAACGTGCTGCCGATCACGACGAAGGGGACACCGAAGGCGCTCCAGCGTTCGTCGCCGGCGGCTCGGAGCTCGTGGCGGAGCGCCAGGAAGGCGAGGACCAGCAGCCCCGATGCCACGCCGACCGTGAGGTGGGCGATTCCCCAACGGGTCGGGTCGGCCACGACCGCGGCGGCGAGATCCTCGACGTCCCTCGGGATGACAGCGATGAAGGGGTGGTAGAGGAAGCCGACCAGCATCACCGTGGGTGCGACGGCCACGATGGCGGCTCGTGTGCGAGCGTGGGTGGTGTCGATGGTCATGGTGTTCCCTTCCTTCGTCGATGACCCTACGGAGGAGCGTCCCGGACGACTTCGGTCGGAACACCCAGCTCCACCGTGGCCCCGGCATGGGTGATTGTGTGTACGCGTCCCTCAAGCGCGGGCCTACACCAGGTCGTGCTCGTAGGCATAGGCGGTGGCCGCGGACCGTGACGAGACGCCGAGCTTGGTGAAGATGTTGCTGACGTGGCGGGCCACGGTCTTCTCGCTGATGACCAGCGCTGCGGCGATCTCCCGGTTGGTCCTGCCGCTGGCCACCAGCCGCAGGACCTCGACTTCGCGGCGGGTGAGACCGCCCGTGGCCTCGGGGCTGGCCGTCCGTGCCAGGCGCTCCACCCGCGCCAGGTCCGGCTTGGCGCCCAGCTCGTCGAACACCTGCCGGGCCGCGTCGAGCTCGAGGCGTGCCGTGTCGGCGTCACCCAGCCGGTGGCTGGCGACGCCGATCAGGACCCTCGCCCGAGCGGCCTCGTAGGGCACGTCGAGGTCCACCCATGCCCTCCAGGCCCGTCGGAGCGTCGTCAGCGCGCCTGCCGGGTCGTCCTCGGCCAGCAGCACCGAGCCCGTGGCGTAGGCCGAGGTCGCCGACAGCAGGGGTGCGTCGAGCTCGGCTGCGACCTCGGACAGCTCGTCGACGGCGGCGCGCGCTGCGGACACGTCCCCGGTGGCGAGCATGATCTCGACGTATCCGGCCACCAGCCGCGAGCGCGCGACCGGGTCCTCGACCTCGTCGACGGCGTGCCGGATCGCGGCCTCGGCGTCCTCGGCCCGTCCCTGGGCCAGCCGGAGCAGCGCCATGCCCGGCTGGGGCGGACGTCCGAAGCGGCTGGCCTCACGGTAGGCCTCCTCGGCGGCGGCGAACTCCCCCCGGAGCCGTTTCAGCTCGCCCTGCTGGTAGTAGGCCATGCCCACCGCCGGCTGACCGGGCGGGTCCGACAACCGGTCGCGGGCCCGCTCCACCTCGACCATGGCGTCGGGCCATTCACCCTGCAGCTGGAGGAGCTCGGAGCGGTGCACGAGACACTGCCCGCGGTAGGGGACGAGATCCGGCTGGGTCGCGCACCAGTCGGTCAACGCCTGCGTCCACTCCTGCGCGCGGCGGAGGTCGAAGATCTCCTGGCACGCCTCGATCACCGAGCAGTACACGGTGCCCGCGACGATGGGTGACACCTCGTTGGCGGTGATGGCGACCATCGCCTCGTCGAGCAGGGCCACCCCTTGGGCGGTGTCGCCTCGGCGGATGAGCGCACGACCCTGCCCGTGTCGGGCGAGGGTGGCCAGGTCGGCGTCCCCGAAGCGCTCACCGAGGGCCTCGGCCCGCCCGAAGGTCTCGTAGGCGGATGCGAGCTCGCCGGCCATGATCTGCTGCAGGCCCACGGGGACCAGGAGGTAGCCCTGCTCGGCAGCGTCCTCGCCGGTGTCGTCGAGCAGGCGCTGCGCACGCGCCAACCAGCCGCCGGCGCGGGCCATCTCGCCCCGCTGCATCAGCCCGAAGCCGAGCCAGAAGGCGCAGCGCACCGCGCGGGGGACCTCCCCGTCCGCGAGAAAGGCGTGATGGGCACGCTCCCATGCCTCGACGCTCGCCTCGTCCTCCCCGGCGAGGTAGGCCGCCCTCGCCAGACGGTCGAGGTCGTGCGCGTCGAGCGGCGAGTCCCGGTCCACGACCGACAACGCTGCGAAGGCTTCGCCCCAGGCACGCTGCTCGAAGGCCGTCCGGCCTTGCTCGAGCGCGTCCGACGTGACCGCCATGGGGCCTCCCGGCCGTCCGGGTCACCTTACAGAGGGGCTGCCCGGACCGCGGTGCCGGTCATGATCCGGGCGACGGGGCGCGTCGACAGCCACGGCTGCTCGGTCGGTCGCCGCGCGTCGGGCCGGACCATAGTCGGGAAGGTGGCAAGGTCGGCGAACCTCACCTGCCCGTGGGCCAGGCCGATGAAGCCGCTCGCCGGATCGGGCGTGCCCGCCTGCTCGACCAGGAACTCGATGCAGCGTGTGGCCAGGCGGGTGGCCTGGATCCGGTCGAACGGTGACGGGTCACCGCCCTGCTGGACGTGGCCCAGCACGGAGCTGCGGACATCGAACAGCTCGTCGCCCTCCTTCTCGTAGAGCGCGTGGATGAAGCCGGTGGTGTAGATCGCGTCGGCGTGCTCGCCGCGAATGACGAGGCCGAGTCGTTTGCCGCGTTCGAACCCGGCCACCAGCGCACGCACGTCGTCGCGGAGGTCGTCGAGCGTGATCCCCTCCTCGGGCAGGTAGACGCGCTCGGCGCCGCTTGCCAGGCCGCTCATGAGGGCGAGGTAGCCGCAGTCGTGGCCCATCACCTCGACGACGAAGCAGCGGCCGGCGGCGACGGCCGACTGTTTGATCTTGTCGACGTCGACAAGGATGCTGTTCAGGGCGGTGTCGGCACCGATGCTCAGGTCCGACCCGGGCAGGTCGTTGTTGATCGACGCCGGCAGGCACACGATCGGAAGCCGCAGCGCGGCGTGGTCGTGGCGGTGCTCGTGCAGCGTGTGGGCGGCCACGTAGCCGTCCCAGCCACCGACCATCAGCAGCCCGTCGATGCTGTGCTCGTCGAGCTGTGCCGCGGTGGTCGCCACGTCCTCGCCGTCCGGCACGAATCGACTGACCCCGAGCTCCGCACCGCCGCGTGAGGTCCACTCGGTCACGCTCATCCAGTCGAGCTCGTCGACCTCGCCGCCGAGCAGCCCGGCGAAGCCGTTGCGGACACCGAGGACGGTGTGGCCCGCGTCCAGGCCGAGCCGGACGGCGGCCCGGACCGCCGTGTTCATGCCCGGGGCGGGCCCACCGCCGTGGAGGATCGCCAGGCGCAGCCGCGTCTGCGACGACGCCGGGTCGTGGGGCGTGGACCGGGTGAGCGTGCGCAGCGTGTCGAACGAGTCGGCGAAGCTGCCGCCGCGCATGCGCATCGCGCCCTCGTGATCCCGCCGGTCTATCCGGTCGGCGACCTCGCGGGTCCGGGTGACGCAGTCGACCAGTGATGAGGCGACGATCTGGTGCTCGCGGATCCCGATCAGCTTGGGCTCGTCGTCGGGTCCGGCGGCCCGCAGCTCCTCCACCGCGGCGTGGCCGAGCAGGGTCGCGAGGTTGCGGTCGAAGGCGCTGGGCGATCCCCCGCGCTGGACGTGCCCGAGGATGGTGACCCGCGTGTCCTCGCCGAGCCGGTCCTCGAGCACCTGCTTGACGTGGTCGCTCGCGATGGGGTTGCCGTCGCGATCGTGGGCGCCTTCGGCCACGATCACCAGGTTCTGGCGCCGACCCGCCCGGCGGCCGGCCTCGAGCGATGCGCACATCGTCGCTTCCCAGTCGTCGGTCTCCGGAGGGCGTTCGGGGATGAGGACCCAGTTGGCGCCCGTGGCCAGGGACGCCATCAGGGCCAGATAACCGCAGTTTCGCCCCATCACCTCGATCACGAACGAGCGCTGGTGGCTCGCGGCCGTCGAATGGATCGCGTCGATCGCCGCGGTGATGCGGTGCAGGGCCGTGTCGGCTCCGATGGTCATGTCGGTGCCGAGCATGTCGTTGTCGATCGAGCCGACCAGGCCGACGAGTCGCAGGCCGGGGTGTGCGTCGGCGGTGGCCCGGTCGATGCTGCCGGCGGCGACCAGCTCCTCGATGAGCTCGGGCCATTCCCGGCGGAAGGTGTCCGCGCCGGTCAGGCTCCCGTCTCCGCCGATGACCACGAGTCCGTCGACGCCGCGAGCCGCGAGGTTGTTCGCCGCGCGCCGGCGGCCGTCACGCGTGCGGAACTGCTCGGATCTGGCCGAGCCGATCACCGATCCGCCTCGGTGCAGGATCCCGCCCACGTCGTCGGAGGTCATCGCACGGATCAGCTCGCCGCCGGTCACGAGCCCTTCGTAGCCTTCGTGGACCGCGAACGGTTGGAGGTCGTGGTGCAACGCGGTCCGCACGACCGCCCGCACCGCAGCGTTCATGCCGGGCGCGTCGCCGCCGCTGGTGAGCACCGCAAGATTGCCCAGAGTGTCGGGGTGGCCGGCCACGCGGGGCCTTTCGTGTCGTTGCGCGGCAGTTGCCCGCCGTTCGGGGCTCGATCGAGGTCCGGCGCGTCACGCTATCGCGTGACCGACAGCCCGGATGGCGTGACGACGGCGACCTATCGTCAGGGGTGACCGACGGCACGGAGCGGGCGTGCGCGACCGACGACGGATCGACTGCCCCGTCTGTCACGCCGCCTGGGACCGCCGCACCGTGCGGTTCTGCGGCGTGTGCGGCGCGCTCCTGCCTCGTCGCGGGCACGGGTCGGCAGCCGGCCGTCCCGCCCCCATGACCCTCGTCGGCCCGGTGGCGCTGATCGCGGCGATCGGCCTCGTCGCGACGCTGGTCGCTGGCTCCACCACCGGACCGGGCGCAGTCGACGAGGTGACGCTGCCCGACGCCGCCACCGACCTGCCTGCCGAGCTCGGGCGCGATGCCGGAGCGAGCTGGGGCGGCACGGCCAACGACTGCGCAGCGGTGGCGGCGTGCACGCTGTGGCGCATCGAGCTGGACGCGCGTCCGGTTGCCCACGACGGGCTGCTGGTGCACCTCGGTCGTGACGACCTCGCGGCCTACCACGCGTTCTCGGGCGAGGAGCGCTGGCGGCAGGAGCACGCCGAAGACCGGGGCGTGCGAGCGCCCGTCCCCGACGTCGTCCACCCGGCGGGTCGGCACGGGCTGCTGCTGCACGGCGAGGGTTGGCTCCAGCTGCGCGACGCCGAGCGCGGCGAGCACCTGTGGACCTCGGAGGTCGATGGGTGGCGGCTCAGCTCGGTCGAGCCCCATGCGGATGGCCTGCTCGTGGCCGGGAGCCGTCAGGACACGCGTGGCGCGGCGCGCCAGTTCTTCGTCGCGGCCCTCGATCCCGGGTCGGGAGCCGTGGTCTGGGAGCACGACGCCGTCCGCGGTGCCCCGCACGCGGCCCTGGAGGAGGGAGTCGTTCTGGTCCGCACGGAGGACGGCCGCACGCTCGCGGTGGAATCGGCCGACGGCCGGGTGCGCTGGGAGCGTGCGCACCCGGTCCGCTCGCTCGGCCGCGTCGTCGGGGAGACACCGGCCTGGATGGTGCGGTCGGTGCTGGTGGCCACCCCGGCCCCGGACGCGGTGGAGATCGTCGATGCCGCCACCGGTGCCGCGGCGACCGTCGTCGACATGGAGCCGGGCAGCCGGCTCGACCTGGTCGGTCCGTGGCTGGCCATCGACGGCCGCCGGTTGCACGACCTCGGTACCGGCGAGGTCGTCGTCGAGCTCGAGCAGCCGGTCCGTGCGTGGCGGCGGACCGGATCGCAGGTCCTGCTCGCGACACCGGATCTCGACGACGCGGATCGGCTGCTCGTCGCCGCCCATCGGGCCGGCAGCGGCAGCCTGCGGTGGCAGGCAGCCGTCCCGGGCAGCTGGGGGTGCTGTCCGAGCCTGAGCCTCCTGGACCAGACACGGCGCCTGCTCGTGGGCGATCGAGGTGGCAGCGCGGCGCTTCTCGATACCGGGTCCGGCGAGCTGCTCGGTGCCTGGACCGTCGGGGTCGAGCCGGCGGCCTGGCTCCAGTGGCAAGACGGCCTGGCGATCGAACACCGGCACGGCTTCGCGGTCGGGCCCGCCGCCGTGCGGGTCCACGGCCCGGGCGGTCGCGTCGAGCTGGACCATCCCGCCCAGGTGATCTCGACCGCGCCCCTGGTCGTCCACGGGGCGGGAGTCCTCACACGGGTCGACGACGGCTTTCTGCGGGAGGGACGGTCCTGACGCAACGACGTCGGCCACCGCGCGGGGCGGTGGCCGACGTTGTGGTTACGTCGTCGTTCAGCGGAGCCGGGTCAGAAGTCCTCACCCTCGTCCATGAGGTCGTCCTCGAGCCCCGGGTCGATCGCGTCCTCGTCGACCTCGCAGGCGACGGCGCCGAGCGCCAGGGCGGCGACTGCGCTGCCAGCGGCGATCCTGGTCAGGAGGTTGCGCTTCATGTCGTGTCCTTCACCTGTCGGGGTGCTCTCCATTGCCGCGTCAACGGTACGGGTCCGGGTTCCGCCCCGGCCACGGCCACCCGGGCACCATCCCTCGGCCGTCCGGCCGGGGCCGTCCGGCCGAAGCGCGGACCCGCCCGGGGTGCGGCGCTACCCGCCCCCGTTGACGTGCTCCTGGGGGCCGTGCACCCGTCGGGCGGCGAGGCGACGGGACGGCGAGGTGCCGGTGGTGACGCGCAGCAACGCGAGCAGGGCGTGCGTCCGTGCCCGGGCCAGTGCAGCGCCGGTGGGCGTGTGCTCGACCTCGAGCGCCTGCTGCTGACGGAGCGTGAGGGACGCGGCGGCCCCGGCGAACAGGGCCTGGTAGCCGGCGCGGCCGACCAGCGGGATCGGCGGGCGCCGCAGGAAGCGGACCGCCTGCCGGCCCTGGTCGGTGACGCCGAGGTCGGTGTCGAAGCCGGCCAGGATCCCGTCGAGTGCTGCGACCGTGGTCGGCAGCAGGCCGTCGGCGATCATGGGCAGCGGGAGCCGACCGGCGCGCAGCGCTGCCGGCGCGTCCGGATCGGCGGCCACCGCGTCGAGGTCAACGCGCGGGTCGAGCAGCGCCGCGATCCGCGACTGTTCGGCCACGAACCGGTCGGCATCGTCGGGACCCACCGGGGACGGGGCCCACGCGGCGTCCGCGGCGAGGAACGACGATGTGAGGGCGACCGAGACCCACGCGAGCAGCGCCGGATCGGCGGCGCGGTAGGGGCGACCGTCGGGGGCGGTGCCGACGACGCGCTCGTGGACGCGACGGACCCGGCGTGAGACGGCGAGCGCCTCGCGGGTCGATCCGAAGGTGGTCGTGGTGACGTAGCCCGACGTGCGCCGCAGGCGGCCCAACGGATCGGTCCGGAACGCGGAGTGGTCCGCCACGCCGGCCATGGCCAGGGGATGGGCGACCTGGAGCAGGAGACCACGGATGCCGCCGGCGATCGCGGCCGGCTCGCCGATCACGCGCCACGACGCCGAACCGGGGCCGGTGAGCCCGGGATCACCCCGATCGGCGTCGGGGTCGAACGGCGGCGGTCCGAACAGGCTGGCCAGCTGCCGGTGCACGGTGCCGCGCACCAGCGGGAGGCCGCCGGGGGCCACGCGGGTCAGGGTTCGCAGGCTCACCGCGTCGTCTCGGCGTCGTCGTGGCGTCGGCCACGCCGGAATCGCATCGACCGCAATCGATGCGAGGAGGGTACCCTCGCGGCCGGGGGCAGGAGGACACCGTGGACGTGAAGACGATCGAGGCCTGCTGCGAGCCGGTGCTGTCCGCGGCGCTGAGCGATGACGAGGCCGCCGACCTCGCCGGCGCCTTCAAGGTGCTGTCGGACCCCGTCCGCCTCCGGCTGTTCAGCCTCGTCGCGTCGGCGGCGGGCGGCGAGGTGTGTGCGTGCGACCTGGTCGCGCCGCTCGGCCGGTCCCAGCCCACGGTCAGCCATCACCTGTCGGTCCTCTACGACGCGGGGCTGCTGGACCGCGAGAAGCGCGGGCGGTGGGTGTACTACCGCGCCGTCCCCGGACGGCTGGCGGTGCTGCAGGACGCGCTCGCGGCCTGACGCGCTCCGGGTCGCCGGAGCCCGTCACCCGCCGTAGCCCTCGTGGACGTCGTCGAGTGTGAGCTGTGCCGGCGGCTGCGGTGGCGCGGTCGGGGCACCGGGTCGGCCGCCGCCGTCGAGCTCCTCGCCGGTCAGGGCGGTCCACCACCAGCGCATGCCGCGCGGGGCGGTCGCCACGCCCAGCCGCGCGAAGGACACGTCGGTCTGGCCGAGGAAGGCGATCTCGGTGACCACCTCGTCGACGACCGACCGGACCTCGGGCTGCCGCGGATAGTCCGCGCGGAGCATCGTCACCACGTCGGACCTGGTGTCCACGCCGGCGTAGCGGGTGGCCAGGGGACCGGACACCGCCAGTCGGGACCGGGCCTCTCGCCACAGCAGCCGCTGCCGGGCGAACCAGTCCCACGCGTACGCGGGTGGCCCCTGTCGGACTCCCGGCCTCGCCACGCCCGCTCCGTGTCGTCGGGACCCTGGTCACATGTTGGCGATGAGCGCCTCGCCGAACTCCGAGCACTTGAGCTTGGTCGCGCCCTCCATCAGACGCTCGAAGTCGTAGGTGACGGTCTTGTTCGCGATCGTCACGTCCATCGAGGTGATGATCCGGTCGGCGGCCTCGTCCCAGCCCAGGTGGCGCAGCATCATCTCGCCCGACAGGATCAGCGACGACGGGTTGACCTTGTCCTGGCCGGTGTACTTCGGCGCGGTGCCGTGGGTCGCTTCGAACACCGCGTGGCCGGTGTCGTAGTTGATGTTCGCCCCCGGCGCGATCCCGATCCCCCCGACCTGGGCCGCGAGCGCGTCGGAGATGTAGTCGCCGTTGAGGTTCATCGTCGCGACGACGTCGTACTCGGCGGCGCGGGTGAGGATCTGCTGGAGGAACGCGTCGGCGATGGCGTCCTTGACCAGGATCCTGCCGTCGGCGAGGGCCGCGTCCTGCTCCGCGTCGGCGGCGTCCTTGCCCTCCGCATCGACGGTGCGGTCGTACTGCGCCCAGGTGTAGACACGGTCGCTGTAGTCGCGCTCGGCGAGCTCGTAGCCCCAGTCCCGGAACGCACCCTCCGTGAACTTCATGATGTTGCCCTTGTGCACCAGCGTGACGCTGTCACGGCCGGTCTCGAGGGCGTAGTCGATCGCGGCGCGGACGAGCCGCTCGGTACCCTCGCGGGAAACGGGCTTGATGCCGAGGCCGGACGTGTCCGGGAAGCGGATGTTGGTCGCCTCCATCTCGGTCTGGAGGAAGTCGACGAGCCTCTTCACCTCGGGGGTCCCGGCCTGGAACTCGATGCCGGCGTAGATGTCCTCGGAGTTCTCCCGGAAGATCACCATGTCCACGTCCTCGGGCTTCTTGACCGGGGACGGGACGTTGGTGAAGTACTTGACCGGCCGCACGCAGGCGTAGAGGTCGAGTCGCTGCCGGATGGCGACGTTGATCGAACGGATGCCGCCACCCACCGGTGTCGTCAGCGGCCCCTTGATCCCGACCTTGAACTCGCGGATCGCGTCGAGGGTCTCCTCGGGGAGCCACACCACCTCACCGTAGACGTCGTTGGCCTTGTCGCCGGCGAACACCTCCATCCAGGAGATGCGCCGGTCGTCGCCGTAGGCCTTGTCCACCGCGGCGTCGAGCACACGCCGAGCGGCCGCCCAGATGTCGGGGCCGGTGCCGTCGCCCTCGATGAAGCAGATGATCGGCTCGTCGGGCACCGACAGCGTGCCGTCGTCGTTGACGGTGATCCGCTCGCCGCGGTCGGGGACGGTGATGCGCTCGTAGGCCACGGGTGGTTCCTCGGTCGACGTCGGGTGGTGGTCGGCGGTCGGCGCGGGGCTCGGTTCGCGAGGCTAGCCGACGGCGCCGAGCCGGCCCGAGGCGACGGAGTTGACGACATCCTGTGCGATGTGGTTAGGCTTACCTAACTATACGCCCACGGCCCGTGTGGCACGCGACGACAGGAGAACCACGTGCGACTTCCGCGACACGGACGCTGGCTGGCGGTGGCGGCGATCGCCGCCGTGCTGGCGGCCGGCTGCGCCGGCGACGACGCCGGCGAGGACGCGTCCGCCGGCGGGCCGATCACGGTCTACTCGGGCCGCAACGAGGAGCTCGTCGGGCAGGTCTTCGAGGACTTCACGGCCGCGACGGGCATCGAGGTCGAGGTGCGCTACGGCGACACCGCGGAGCTGGCCGCCACGATCCTCGAGGAGGGTGACGCCACCCCGGCCGACGTCTTCTACGCGCAGGACGCGGGCGCGCTCGGTGCGGTCGAGGACGCCGGCGCCTTCACGACCCTGCCCGACGACATCCTCGGGCAGGTGGCCGACCACTTCCGCTCGCCGTCCGGTGCGTGGGTCGGGGTGACGGGTCGCGCCCGGGTTGTCGCCCACTCGACCGAGCGGGTCGGCGACGACGAGCTGCCCGCGTCGGTGCACGACCTGACCGACCCGGCCTGGCAGGGACGCATCGGCTGGGCGCCCACCAACGGCTCGTTCCAGGCCTTCGTGACCGCGATGCGCGTCTCGGAGGGCGAGGACGCCGCCCGCGCGTGGCTCGAGGGGATCATCGCCAACGACCCGGTCGTGTTCGAGAACAACTCGTCGCAGATCGAGGGCATCGCGCGCGGCGAGATCGACGTCGGCCTCGTCAACCACTACTACCTCTACCGCTTCCTGGCCGAGGACCCGGACATCCCCGTCGCCAACCACTACCTGCCCGGCGACATCGGCGGGCTGGTCAACGTGGCCGGCGTCGCCGTGCTCGGTGCCAGCGAGCGGCAGGACGCCGCCCTCGAGCTCGTGGCATGGCTGCTGAGCGAGGAGACCCAGATCTACTTCGGGCAGGTCACCGACGCGCTCGAGTTCCCGCTGCGCAGCGGCGTCGAGTCGCCCGAGCTGCCCGAGATGGCCGAGCTCGATCCGCCCGAGGTCGACCTGAGCCGGCTCGAGGACCTCCAGGGCACCCTCGAGCTGCTCCAGGACGTTGGGGCGTTCCAGTAGCGCAGCGGGGTGGGCCCGACGGGCCGGGCCCACCCCGCGGCTACCGTGCGCCCATGGACCATCCGCGCCTGGACGTCGGCCGACGCACCCTGTCCGAGCCCGACGCGACACCGCGTCCGGCGGCGCGCCGGCGCGGGGTGTTGCGGGTCGGTAGGACCCATCCGCTGGTGTGGCTGCCCGCGGTGGTCGTCGGCGCGGCGATGCTGCTGCCGGCGACCTACCTCGTCGTCGCGGCCGCCGAGCTGCCGGGCGCACGCGTGCTCGAGCTCCTCACGGACCGCAGCACGCTCGAGCTCACCGGCCGCACGCTCCTGCTCGCCACCACGGTCATGGCCGCCAGCGTCGCGCTCGGTGTCCCGGTCGCCTGGCTGACCACCCGTACGGACCTGCCGGCACGACGGTTCTTCGCCGTGGCGACGGCGCTGCCCCTCGTCATCCCGAGCTACGTCGGCGCCTACGCGCTGGTGGCGACGCTGGCGGCCGGCGGGCTGGTACAGGAGTGGTTCGGCGTCCGGCCCCCCTCGCCATACGGCTTCGGCGGGGCGTTCGTCGCGCTCACGCTGTTCACCTTCCCGTACGTGCTGATCACCGTGCAGGCCGCCCTGCGCGGCCTCGACCCGTCCCTGGAGGAGGCGAGCCGGTCGCTCGGCCACGGGCCGGCGCGGACCTTCTGGCGGGTCACGGTGCCCCAGCTGCGCCCCTCGGCGGCGGCGGGCGGGCTGCTGGTGGCCCTCTACGTCCTCAGCGACTTCGGCGCCGTGACGATCCTGCGCTACCCGACCTTCACCCGCGCCGTCTACCTCCAGTACCGCGCGGCCTTCGACCGGGCCCCGGCGGCGCTGCTCGGCCTCGTGCTCGTGGGCCTCACGGTCGTCTTCCTCGTCCTCGAGGCGCGCGCCGCGCGGGACCGGGGCGGCCAGTTCGGCGTGCGCGGCTCCGTCCGTCCCTCGCCGCGGGTGGCCCTGCGACGGTGGCGGTGGCCGGCCGCGGCGCTGTGCGGCGGCGTCGTGGGCGTCGGGCTCGTCATCCCGATCACGGTGATCGTCTACTGGCTGGTGCGTGGGCTCGGGGCCGGCGAGACCGCGAACGTCGCCCTCGGTGCGGCCGGCCGCAGCCTGCTGGCGGCGCTGCTCGGCGCGGTCGCGGCGACCGTGGCCGCGCTGCCCGTCGGAGTCTGGTCGGCCCGGTCCCGGTCGCGTCTCGCGCGGCTGGTGGAGCGGGCATCGTTCACCGGCTACGCGCTGCCGGGGATCGTCGTGGCCCTCGCGCTCGTCTTCTTCGGGATCCGGGTCGCCCAGCCCCTCTACCAGACGCTGGCGATGCTCGTGTTCGCCTACGTGGTGCTGTTCCTGCCACAGGCGGTCGGGGCGATCCGGTCGTCGCTGCTCCAGGTCGACCCCGGTGTCGAGGCGGCCGCGCGCACGCTCGGGTCGTCGCGGCTCGCGGTGCTGCGCCGCGTGACCCTCCCGCTGACCCGTCGGGGCGCGCTCGCCGGCGGCGCGCTCGTGTTCCTGACGGTGCTGAAGGAGCTGCCGGCGACACTGCTGCTCGCGCCGACCGGGTTCGACACCCTCGCGACCCGGGTGTGGTCGGCGACCGCGGAGGCGTTCTTCACCCGCGCGGCCGTGCCGGCGCTGCTGCTGATCCTGCTCGGGTCCGTGCCGCTGGCGATCGCGATGATCCGCGAGCGGCGCGAGCTGCCGGGCGAGGACGGCGAGGTCGCCGCCCAGTTCCGGAGCTAGACCCCGAGCGGCTGCGACCCCCGGCGGTCTCCCGTCGGGTCCGGGAAGGTGACCACCGGGCCGTCGACCGTCAACCCCACGCGGGTCCCACGGAACAGGTCGAGGCGTGGGCCCCGGCGTGCTCGTAGCGTGCGGCCGTCCTCCAGCTCGACCTGGACCAGCTGGTCGTGGCCGAAATAGGAGATGCCGACCACGGTCGCCGATCCGTGTGGCGAGGGCTTCAGGCGCAGCGCCTCGGGTCGGATGACGACCGCGACGTGCGGGTCGTCCACCGCCATGGAGGTGGGCAGTCGCCCGATCGGGGTGTCCACGAGGAAGCGGCCGGCGCGGCGGGCGGGCAGGACGTCGGCCTCGCCGACGAACTCTGCCACGAAGCGGGTCCCCGGTGCGCTGTAGAGCGTCTGGGGATCGGCCACCTGGTGGAGCCGGCCGTCGCACATCACCCCGACCTCGTCCGCGAGCGACAGCGCCTCCTCCTGGTCGTGGGTCACGAACACCGCCGTGGCGCCGGCCCTGCGGAGGATCGCGCGCACCTCCTCCCGGACGCTCGCCCGCAGGGCCGCGTCGAGGTTGGAGAACGGCTCGTCGAGCAGGATCAGATCCGGCTCCGGAGCGAGCGCCCGCGCCAGCGCGACGCGCTGCTGCTGCCCACCCGACAGGGCCGTCGGCAACCGCTCCTCGAGCCCGGTCAGCCCGACGAGGTCGATCACCTCACCGACCCTGGCACGGCGTGCCCGCCGCGACAGGTGCGGCAGTCCGTACCCCACGTTCCGGGCCACCGACAGATGCGGGAACAGGGCGTAGTCCTGGAACACGAGGCCGACGTTGCGTCGCTCGGGCGGGACGTGGAGGGCGGGGCCGGCGACCGGCTGGCCGTCGATGGCGATCGTGCCGGCGTCGGGAGCCAACAGGCCCGCCACCATCCGGAGCATGGTCGTCTTGCCACAGCCGGACGGACCGAGCAGTGCGGTCAGACGGCCGGGCGGCACCTCGAGGTCCACGCCGTCGACCGCGACGGTGTCCCCGAACCGCTTGTGGAGTCCGACGCAGGCCAGCGCCGGCGGCGGAGCGGCGGCGGACGGGGGCACGGCTTCCTCGGTTGGTCGGAACGGCGTAGGTGAGGCTACCCTTCATGGCCCTGCCGCGACCAGCTCGCGGCGATGCCGCCCCCGTTCGTCACGGAGCCGAGGTGTCCGAGGCCGCCCTGCGTCCCGACCCGAACGTCGTCACCGAGCTGCTCGAGGTGCTGCTCGACCGCGCCGAGCGCGACGAGCCGTGCCATCGCGACCAGCTCGCGCCGGCGCTCGGGGTGCCACCAGCCGAGGTCGAGCTCGCCCTGTCGGCGCTCGAGCGCGAGGACGCGGTCACCCACCGCCACGGGGTCGTGGCGCTCACGGCGTCCGGCCAGGAGCTGGCCAGCGTGGCCGTGCGCCGTCATCGCCTGACCGAGCGGCTCCTGCTCGACGTCATCGGGTTGGAGTGGTGGAAGGTGCACCACGAGGCCGAGCGCTGGGAAGGCGTGATCTCCGACGATGTGGAGCAGCGGATCGTCGACCTGCTCGGCGACCCCGGCACCTGCCCCCACGGGAACCCGATTCCGGGTTCGAGCAACCGGCCCGATCAGTCCGACGCGGTCCGGTTGGACAACGCGCCGCCCGGCCCGGTCCGCGTCGTCCGCATCACCGAGACCCTCGAGGCCGACGACGAGGCGCTCCAGCTGCTCGAGGGCTGCGGCTTCCTGCCCGGTCGCGACGCCGAGGTCAAGGGTGCGCGCGAGGGCTGGGTCGAGGTCGCCGGCGCGACCTGTGACGAGACGCTCCCACCGCACGTGGTCACCCACACCTACGTGACCCCGCACCGATTGGGCGGCGTGCCGGCGCGGTAGGCTGGGTGGCATGAGCGCCTCCGAACCCGTCACCGAGATCCGGCGCAGCGTCGCCGTGCTGGGCGACCGCGTGCTGGTCGCACCCCCCGATGATGCCGAACGCCGGACCAAGGGCGGCATCCTCATCCCGGCCACGGCCAAGTCGATCGACCGCAAGGGCATCTGGGGCGAGACCCTGGGCGTCGGCCCCCACGTCCGGCAGGTCCAGCTGGGGGACGAGGTGCTCTACCTCCCCGACGACGCCATCGAGGTCGACGTCCAGGGCGACGCCTACCTCATCGTCCGCGAGCGCGACGTCCATGCCGTCGCCTCGACCCGTCGTGACGGGGCCACCGGGCTGTACCTGTAGGCCGCCCGCCCCACACCCGGACACCGCCGTCCCATCCGCCCGAGGACGCCACCGTGCCGCCTGTGCTCGACGCCGTCCGGCTGCGGCTCGATGCGCTCGGTCGGCGCATGCCGATCGCACCGGTCGCGCTCGGCGTCCTGCTCTACAGCACCGGCCCGGTGTTCGTACAGGCATCGACGGTGTCGGGGGCGGTGTTCTCGTTCTGGCGGCTGTGGTTCGGCGTGCTCGCCTTCGGTGTGGCCATGCTCGTCCACACCCGGATCACGGGGGTGTGGCACGACTGGCGTGCCTGGCGCTGGGCCGTCGGCGCCGGGGCGGCATTCGGAGTCCACCAGCTGCTGCTGTTCATCGCCATCAAGGCGACCACGGTCGCCGACGTGACCCTGGTCACGACCCTGTCGCCGATCGTCACCGCCGTGATGGCGCTGCCGTTCTTCGTCGAGCGGCCCGGGATGCCGTTCCGGCTGTGGTCGCTGGTCGCGATGGCCGGGGCCGCCACGGTCGTCGTCGGCGCTTCGACCGGCCCCGAGGGCAATCTGTTCGGCATGCTCCTGGCACTCGCCAACGTGGTGGCCTTCGCCGGGTTCTTCCTGCTCTCCAAGGGAAGCCGCGACCAGCTCCCCGTCGTACCGTTCCTGTTCGGCGTGATGGTGGTTGCGGCCGTGCTGGTCACCGGGTACGTCGCGGCCACCGGTGAGGTCGTCGGCTCGGTCACCTCGACCGATCTGCTGTACGCGGCCATCGTCGCCTTCGGCCCCGGGGCGTTCGGGCACTTCGTGATGACCTGGCCGCTGCGATGGGTTCCCGCGAACGTCCCCCCGGTCATGCGGCTCGGGCTGCCGGTCCTGGCCGGGCTGTGGGCGTGGTGGTTCCTCGCCGAGCCGATCACCATGTGGCACCTCACCGGTGGGCTCGTCACGATCGTCGGCGTGGGCGGGGCCGTGCTGTCCCCGTCGGGGCGCCGCTTCGTGACCGGGGCTCCGGCGCGGCGAGCGACCCGAGCCGGACCGCCGGCGAGCTAGTCTCGCGCCCGACACCGCTGGGAGGGGACATGAGCTCGGTCGCGTCGTCCGCCGCCGTCGGCCCGCCACCCGGGATGCGGGTCCGACTCTCCTCCAACGAGTCCGCGTTCGGCCCGTCACCCCGTGCCGTCGAGGCCGCCAACGCGGCGGTCACCGACGCCCATCGCTACCCCGACGACCAGAGCGTCGGGCTCCGCCAGGCGATCGCCGATCACGAGGGCATCGGCTTCGACGAGGTCGCGGTCGGTACCGGCTCGGCGGCGCTGCTGATGGACGCGATCGGGCACGAGTGCCGCGACGGTGGCAGCGTCGTGACCTTCGAGCGCGCCTTCATCGTCTACCGGCTCGGGGCCCGCAACGCCGGCGCGGCGTATGTCGAGGCTCCGGACGGCGGCCCGGCCACCGCGCAGCGCCGCGGCTACGAACGCGACGTGGACGCGCTGCTCGACCGCATCGATGACGACACCCGGATGGTGGTGGTCGACAATCCCGGCAATCCCACCAATGCCCACCTCGCCGGCGACGACCTGCGCCGGCTGGTCGACAGCGTGCCGGCGCGGGTGACCCTCCTGATTGACGAGGCGTACCACCAGTTCGCGGTCGGTCACGACGGCTATGCCACCGTGGCCGAGCTAGGGCTCGAGCACCCCCGGCTGCTCGTGACACGCACGTTCTCGAAGGCGCATGCACTGGCAGGGCTGCGGATCGGCTACGTCACCGGGCCGGCCGAGCTCGTCGCCTCTCTCGACGGGTGGCGGACGCGTTTCAACGTGACCTCACCCGCCCAGGCGGCAGCGATCGCGAGCCTGGCTGACACCGAGCACCTCGACCGGGCGGTCGCGGGAACGATCGAGGGCCGCACGCGCATGGCCGAGGGGCTGCGCGAGCTCGGCGTGCCCGTCACCGACGGGCTGGGCAACTTCGTCACGATCGAGCTGGGTGAGCCATCGGGACCGATCGTCGACGCCTACGCGCGCCACGGTGTCGGTGTCCGGCCCCTCGCCCCCTACCGCATGGGTGAGCAGATCCGCGTCACCGTCGGGACCCCGGACGAGGTCGATGCGTTCCTGTCTGCGTCCTCCGACGTGCTCGCCGACGTCGCCTCGCGGGCATAGCGGGCGCCGCCCCACCGGTACCGTCACGGGCCGAACAGGCGGAGGAGGCCCACACGGTGCGCCGTCCGGGATGGAGGCTCGCGGCCACCCTGCTCGGGGCGGTCCTCGTGGTCGCCGCCTGCACCTCGGAGCCGGAGGTCATCGACGTCGCTGACGAGGGGATCGGCGACACGCCCGATGTCCCGACGGACGGCCGGCTCGACGTCAGCGACGTCGAGCCACCGGCGGAGATCCCACCTGCCGACGCCGAGCTGTTCGAAGGGGGCTGGCCCGAGGCGGCAGCCTGGATTGCGCGCGAGGCCGATGAGGGTCGTCCGACGCTGGTCAACATCTTCGCGAGCTGGTGCGAGCCGTGCCGCCGCGAGATGCCGATGCTGGTCGAGGCGTCCCGGGAGCACACCGACGTCGCCTTCCTCGGCATCGACCACATCGATCCGATCGAACAGGGGCGCGCGTTCGTCGCGGAATACGACATCCCGTTCGCCACCATCCACGACCTCGGCGGCGACGTCGCCTTCGCGGTGGGCAGCCGCGGCATGCCAACGACCGTGGTGTTCGACCGCGAAGGCCGGCTCGCGGGCAGGGTCATCGGTGAGCTGACCGAGACCTCGCTGGCCGAGCTCCTCGACGAGGTCCGGTGACCGGGTCGAGCCCGTCACGCGGTGCCCGAGCCGATCGCCTCGACGTCGATGCGCAGCCCGGTCTCGCGCTCGGACACGCGCCACAGCGTCTCGATGGCGCGGTCGAGGCCGACCCGTCGCAGGATCGGTCTGCGGACCGGCGGGCCGTTGTTGATGAACCGCGGGGCATACAGCTCGCCCCCGCGCGCCGCGGGATCGGTTGCGGCGCGCAGCAGGGGGAGTGCGGCCCGCCGCGGCGACATCCCCGTCGTGGCCGCGAGCAGGTACCAGATCCGGGACCCGACGGCGCCGCCCGACTCCTTCACGCTGGTGGCCTGCAGCTCGGTCTTCGACAGCCCGGGATGGGCGACGAGGCTGCCCGCAAGGGCCCCGACACGGTCGAATTCCCGCTGGAGCCCGATGCCGAAGTGGTAGTTGGCCAGCTTCGCGTGTCCGTACGCCCGCCACGGGCCGTACCGCCCGACCTGGTGCGGGTTGTCCGGATCGAGCGCACGCCCCAGGTGGTGGCCGGTGCTCGTGACGCTCACCACCCGGGTTCCCGGGGTATCCGCCAGCGCCGGCAACAGGTGGGAGGTCAGTGCCCAGTGGCCGAGATGGTTGACGCCCAGCTGCATCTCGAAGCCGTCGGGCGTGCGGCGCTCGGGAACCGCCATGACGCCGGCGTTGTTCACGAGCACGTCGATCCGGTCGTGCGCGGACACGATGTGCGCGGCAGCGGTGCGCACCGAGGCGAGCGAGGCGAGGTCGAGCTCGACCACCTCCAGCCGCGCGCCGGGAACGGCACGGAGGATCGCGTCGCGGGCGCGGTCCGCCTTGGCGCGGTTGCGGACCGCCATGACGACGTGCGCACGGGCGCCGGCGAGCGCCCGGGCCACTTCGAGCCCGAGCCCGCTGTTCGCGCCCGTGACGACCGCGGTCCGACCGCTCAGGTCGGGGATGTCACCGAGGTCCCAGCTCATGATCACGCTCCCCACGGCCGTCGGAGAATGACACGGGAGCGCCGAACGCGGCGCGCCGGTGCGCCCGCCGGAGCGCGGCGAGCAGCGGCCGGCCGGTCATCACCACCAGGGCCGAGGTCACCACGGCACGGGGCACGTCGAAGCCGAGCGAGGTCGTCAGCGTGAACACGGCGAAGCGGCGCAGGTTGTCCAGCAGCGGGTCGCCGGCCGCGAAGGAGATGGCCGACCCGACCCCGACGGTGAAGGGCCAGAACGACAGGTTCAGCAGCAGCCCGTACGCGAGCCCGGCGACAGCCGCGTACCCGGCCAGCAGGGCCAGCTCGCGGCGCCCGCGAGCCGGTGGCAGGAGGCCGGCGCCGGCGCCGACCCACGCCGCCCCGAGCATCTGGAACGGCAGCCATGGCCCCACCCCCGCGGTCACCAGTGCCGAGGCGAACAGCGTGGTCGCGCCCAGCACGAACCCGAACCCGGGGCCGAACACTCGGCCGGCGAGGACGAGCAGGAAGAAGATCGGCTCGAACCCGGCGATCCCGGTACCGAGCGGTCGCAGCGCCGCACCGACGGCGCTCAGCACCCCGAGCATGGCCACGGCCTTGGCGTCCATGCCGCCGTCGGCGATCTCCGCCAGCACGACGGCGAGCAGCATCACGAGCAGCAGCGCGAACAGCAGCGGTGCATCGGTGGTGTGCGCCAGCCCCGACGTGGGCGACAGCAGCAGCGGCCAGCCGAACGCGCCGATGCCCGCCAGCGAGGCGAGCGTCAGTGCCAGCGACGCGCGGGGACGCAGCCGGATCGCCCGGGGAGCACGCTCGGTGGCGGCGGCGGGGATCATGATGCCGGCTCGAGGGCGGCGGCGACCTGGCCGACGGTGAGCCAGGGGAGGGGAGCCAGCACCTTGGCGACCTGGGGTGCGAACGCGGGCGAGCCGACCACGACCTCGGCCGTCGGTCCGTCGGCGACGATCTCGCCGTCGGCCAGGACGAGCGTGCGCGTGGCCACCTCCGCGGCCAGCTCGACGTCGTGGGTGGCGACCACCACCGTCCGACCGTCGTCGGCGAGCCCGCGCAGGACCCGCACGAGCCGGCGCTTGGCGGCGTAGTCGAGCCCCCGCGTCGGCTCGTCGAACAGCAGGAGTGGCGGCGAGCCCGTCAGCACGACGGCCAGCACGAGCGCCAGACGCTGTCCTTCGGACAGGTCGCGCGGGTGCGCAGCGGCGGGGAGGTCGGGCACGAGGCGCTCGAGCAGGTCCCGGCAGGTGCCCGACGCGGCGCCCGCGTCCCGGTCGGCGGCCCCGCACTCCTCCGCGACGGTGTCCGCGTAGAGCAGGTCGGACGGCTCCTGGGGCACCAGTCCGACCTCGCGGACGAGCTCCCGCGGGGTCAGCCGGTGCGGGTCGCGACCGGCCACGGACACCGATCCCGCGGTCGGTTGCTCGAGCCCGACCACGGTCTTGAGCAGCGTCGTCTTGCCAGCACCGTTGCGACCCATCACCGCGACGACCTCGCCGGCGGCGAGGTCGAGATCGACGTCGCGCAGTGCGACGACCGGGCCGTACCGGACGCCGACGCGGTCCAGCGCCGCCGTGGTCCGCGTCCCCGGCACGGCGAGGCGGGTCGGTGCGCCGAGCGCCGCGAGGCGCTCGCGCAGCCCGCCGGCATGGCGTCGGGCGTCACGCACCGTCAACGGCAACGGGGACCACCCGGCCAGCCGCCCCAGCTCCACGACCGGGGGCACGACCGGGCTGGTGGTCATGATCCGATCGGGTGGGCCGACCTCGATCGGACGCCCGCCCCCGGGCAGGTGCACGATCCGGTCGGCGTACTGCACGACGCGTTCGAGGCGGTGCTCGGCCAGCAGGACGGTCAGACCGAGGTCGTGGACCAGGCGTTGGAGCGCCGCCAGGACCTCCTCCGCGGCGGGTGGGTCGAGCGCCGACGTGGGCTCGTCGAGGACGAGCACGCGTGGGTGGGCGGTCAGCACGGCACCGATCGCGACGCGCTGGCGTTCCCCTCCGGACAGCGTCTCGAGCGGGCGGGCCCGCAGATCAGCGAGCCCGAGCAGGTCGAGCGTCTCCTCGACGCGACGCCGCATGACGTCGCCCGGCAGGCCGAGCGACTCCATGCCGTAGGCGAGCTCGTCCTCGACGACGTCGGTCACGAAGCCCGAGCGTGGGTCCTGGCCGACGATGCCCACGACGTCGGCGAGCTCCCGGGGAGGGTGGGTGCGGGTGTCGCGCCCGGCGACGGTGACCCGCCCGGCCAGGTGGCCGCCGGTGAAGTGGGGGACGAGGCCGTTGACCGCTCGGAGCAACGTCGACTTGCCGGCGCCGGTCCGGCCGACGACCAGCGTCAGTTCGCCCTCGGGCAGGTGCAGGCTGACGTCGTGGAGCGTGGGGCGGTCACGGTCCGGGTAGGTGATGGTGACGCGGTCGAAGTCGATCATGCCGGTGCCTCCGACGCCTTGGCGGTGCCGGTGCCGACCCCGGGAGGACGGCTGGCTGCCAGGGCCGGCGGTGGGGTCAGCCAGGCCGGCAGCAGCGCCATGAGGGTCCCGACGGTCGGGACGAGCGGGAGGTCGGGCGCGGCCAGCGGTGCGGTCGGCTGGGCGAGCGCGGTCGGATCGAGCCATCCCCCGACGATGAGTGCGACGGCTGCGGCCGCCCCGGACGCGGCCGTGACCCACTCGGGCCCGGCCCACGGGTCGGGGCGGTAGCGGCTGCGGACCGCCCGCCGGCCGCTGCGGTGCAGCCCAGCGAGCGCGACGACCAGTCCGACCAGCAGCATCGGCAGCCCGATCGTGTCGGGGCCGGTGGCGTCGAGGAGCCCGTACACCCCGACGGCGATGCCGGTGAGGCCGGACAGCAGGAACGTCGCCGTGATCCGCCGCGCGCCCCGGGACACGGGGGCCTGCCGGCCATAGCCCCGAGCATCCATGGCGGCCGCCAACGCCAGCGACCGTTCCAGGGCGTCCTCGAGGACCGGCATCGCCACGCTGAGCAGGCTGCGCAGGCCCCGGTCGGGACGGCCCCGCAGGCGCCGGGCCGCGCGGATGCGGCCCACCGAAGTGACCAGCGACGGCGCGAACGACAGCGCGATGACGACCGCGACGCCGACCTCGTACAGCGCCGCCGGCATGGCTGCGAGCAGGCGCTTCGGGTTCGCCAGCGCGTTGGCCGCGCCGATGCACGCCAGGACGGTGGCCAGTCGCAGGCCGTCGACCACGGCCGCGACGGACGCTTCCGCGGTGATCGGTCCGCCGATGCTGACCCCGGCGGCCCAGTCGGGCAGCGGCGCCTCGGGCAGGGTGACGAGCACGGTGCCGGGCCCGTGCGCCCCGAGCAGGACCTGGGCGACGACCCGGATCGCGACGACGACGAGACCCAGCTTGAGGAACACGACGAACGCGCGCGCCCATGGTGCGTCGGTGCGGCGCGCTGCGACGACGTAGCCGGCACCGGCCAGCACGAGTCCGAGGAGCAGCGGGTTGGTGGTGCGGCTGGCCGCGGTCGCCAGCGCGAGCGCCCACAGCCACCACGCGCCCGGGTGCAGCGGCCGGGGCAGTGCCAGCGACGGGGGTCGGTGCACTGCTCAGTCCTCGTCGCGGGCGGCCGAGGGCGGTGCGCTGCCCCGGTTCGCGCGCCGGGTCATCAACGCGGCGGCAGCGAAGACGGCCAGGACCAGCGCCACGCCGACCAACGCCGGTCCGAACTCCCGCCACCTCGTGGGTTCGCTCGCGGCGAGGCCGACATCGGGGGAGGTCGTGTCGGGCCGCGACTCGGGGGGCGAGGTCGCTTCGGGGGCCGCGTCGGCAGGCGCATCGTTGGCCGAGGTCCCCACCGGGGGCAGTCGCGGATCGCCGGGTCGGAGCGCGATGGTCGTGTCCGCGCCGGATGCCGGGTGCTGCTGGTCGGCTTCGTCTGCGTCGGCCGCGGCGTCGGCCGCGGCGTCGGCGGGTGCGGGCTCGGACGGGGGTGCGGGTTCCGACTCCGGCTCGGGCGTCGGGGGTGGGGCGAGCGACGGCGGGTCGCCGGAGCCGAAGGCCCAGCCTTCGACGCTCCCAGGAGCCGGGGTGCGGGTCGCGGCGCCCTCGGTGCTGTAGGTCCACGTCCCGCCCGTCTCGGCGTGCCAGTAGGACCAGTAGGCGTCCGCCGGTGGGATGCGCTGGCAGGTGCTGTCCGGGTGCCCGTCGATCTGGCACACGAACGGCTGCCCCTGCACCGGCGTCACTGCGTGTCCCGTGGCCGCGAGGGCCTCGAGCCCGGAACCCGGGGCGCCCGCGGCACATCGCGTCGTCACCGGCCCCTCCAGCGCCGACGCGTCGACCACCACCCAGACGCCGTCGCAGCCCTCGGCCGCCTCGGCCGGCCGCGTGATCGCGTTGCCCGGGCCACCCAGTGCCGCCGTCGCGAGGACGGCGACGACGGCAAGGGTGCCGGCGAGCCGGTTCACACCGGCTCGCCCCGGCGGCGAGGCACTAGAAGGACGAGGAGGGCGCCGGCTCCGAGCAGGCCAGCGCCGGCCAGGGCGGTGAGTGCACCACTCGTCACTGTCCCTGTCCTCGGAAGGGTCTCCTTCTCGTCGGCCTCGGCCAGGATGTCGTCGTCTTCGGGCACGATCTCGTCGTCTTCGGGCACGATCTCCTCGTCGTCCTCGGTGTCCTGCGTGACGGGCTCGGCGCAGTCGAGTTCGGGTACAACCGTGGAGGCCCCGCTGTCGCTGACCGACGCGAGCCCCACGCCGGTGAGGCCGGGAACGGCCTGGGCCGTCGCGCGCGGCACGTCACCGGGGTCGTCCATGGCGAACGGGATCGCCCCGGGCGCGTCGTCGTCGCAACCGAACTGCAGGGCAAGCACCCAGGCGCGCGCGTCGTCGGCTGCGACACCCTCGCCGCCCAGCGCCAGCGCCAGCGCAGCGAGGCCGGTCGAGTTGGTGTTGGTGCCGTCAGGGCTGGCAAAGCTCCCGTCTGACGCCTGGACGTCGGCAAGCCACGCCACGGCATCGTCGGCGGCCTCGGTGGCATCCGGGCCGCCCACCGCCAGGAGTGCCTGGACGGCGAAGGCGGTTGCGTCGACCTCTGGGGTGCACTCGCCCTGTTCGAGCTGGATCGGGAAGCCGCCGCCGCCGCACGCCTCGTCCACCAGGTAGTCGATTGCTGCGTCCGATGGGCCGGAGGTCGTGCGATGCAGAGCGAGCAGTGCGAGGGACTGCGTGATGGTGTTCGAGAAGTCGTCGCTGCCGTCGTCGGTGAACCGGCCGGAGTCCTGTTCGCGCCCTTCGAGCTGGGCTACCAGGTCGACGCCACCGAAACTGCTCGCGTCGCGACCCGTCGTCGCGGCGACGAGCACGAGCTTGGCGGTCGCTCCCGCGAATACGCCACCGAAGTCGGTGCCGGTGTAGGCCCCGACCTGCGTCTCGAGCCAGTCGGTCGCGGCGTCGATGGAGCCGGCCGCGACGTCCGCGCCGGCGAGCGCGAAGAC
>CAZSQF010000013.1:0-23610 GCA_964608935.1 uncultured Actinomycetota bacterium
AGCCGGCGTCCTGCAGCGCGAACACCGCGTGGACGCAGCAGTAGTCGAACTCGACCCCCTGCCCGATGCGGTTGGGGCCCGAGCCGAGCACGACCACCTTCGGCCGGTCCGAGGCCGTGACCTCGTCCTCCTCCTCGTAGGTCGAGTAGTGGTAGGGCGTGTAGGCCTCGAACTCGGCGGCGCAGGTGTCGACGGTCTTGAACACCGGCCGGATGCCGGTGCTGTGACGCCGGTCACGGACGTGCGCCTCGGACGTCTGGAGCAGCTCGGCGAGGTGGGCATCGGAGAAGCCGTCACGCTTGGCCGCACGGAGCACGTCGTCGGGCAGGGCCGCGAGGTGCTCGTGGGAGCGCAGCTGGCGGCGACGCTCGATCAGCTGGAGCAGCTGGTCGACGAACCACGGGTCGTAGCCGGTCAGTCCGCTGACCCGTTCGACGGTCCAGCCTCGGGTCAGGGCCTCGTCGACGGTGTGGAGGCGGTCGGCGGACGGCCGCGCGAGCCGACGTTCGAGCTCGGCATCCTCGATGTCGATCGAGGGGGCGGCACCGAACCCGATCTGGCCGTCCTCGAGGCTGCGCAGCGCCTTGTTGAGCGACTCCTTGAAGGTGCGCCCGATGGCCATGACCTCGCCGACCGACTTCATCCGGGTCGTCAGCGAGTCGTCGGTCCCGCGGAACTTCTCGAACGTAAAGCGGGGCACCTTGGTCACGACGTAGTCGATCGTCGGTTCGAACGCGGCCCGCGTCTCGCGCGTGATGTCGTTGGGGATCTCGTCGAGCGTGTACCCGATCGCGAGCTTGGCGGCGATCTTGGCGATGGGGAACCCGGTCGCCTTGGACGCGAGCGCCGACGAGCGCGATACCCGGGGATTCATCTCGATGGCGACCTGGCGGCCGGTGGCCGGGTCGACGGCGAACTGCACGTTCGAGCCGCCGGTTTCCACGCCGATGCGGCGCAGCACCGCGAAGGCGGCATCCCGCATCCGCTGGTACTCCCGATCGGACAGCGTCATCGCCGGTGCGACCGTGATCGAATCCCCGGTGTGCACCCCCATGGCGTCGAGGTTCTCGATCGAACAGATCACGACGCAGTTGTCCTTCACGTCGCGCATGACCTCGAGCTCGTACTCCTTCCACCCGATCACCGACTCCTCGACCAGCACCTCGTGCACGGGCGAGTCGTACAGGCCCTGGCGGATCATGCGCGTCAGCTCGTCGGCGTCCCAGGCGATGCCGCCGCCCTTGCCGCCGAGCGTGAACGAGGGACGCAGCACCACCGGGAAGCCGTACTCGGCCGCCGCCCGCTGGGCGTCCGCCTCCGAGCGGGCATACGTCGACTGTGGCGATTCGAGCCCGATCTCGGTCATCGCGTCCTTGAAGCGCTGCCGGTCCTCGGCCGTCTGGATCGCGTCGAGATCGGCGCCGAGCACCTCGACGCCGTGCTCCGCGAGCACCCCGGCGGCGTCGAGCGCGACGGCGAGGTTCAACGCCGTCTGACCGCCGAGCGTTGGCAGCAGCGCGTCCGGCCGCTCGCGTTCGATCACGGCCCGGACCGCGTCGACGGTCAGGGGTTCGATGTAGGTCGCGTCCGCGAAGGCCGGGTCGGTCATGATCGTGGCCGGGTTGGAGTTGACGAGCACGACCCGCAGCCCCTCGTCGCGCAGGACCTTGCACGCCTGCGTGCCGGAATAGTCGAACTCGCACGCCTGGCCGATCACGATCGGGCCGGAACCGAGCACGAGCACGGTCGTCAGGTCGTCGCGGCGCGGCATCAGCCACCACCCCGCGTGTGTGCGGTGACCAGGTCCGTGAACCGCCCGAACAGGTGGAGCGCGTCGTTCGGGCCGGGTGCTGCCTCCGGGTGGTACTGGACGCTGAACGCGGGCACGTCCCGGGCCGTCAGGCCCTCGCACACGTCGTCGTTGAGGTTGACGTGGCTGACCTCGACCACGCCGTGCTCGGCCGTGGCGAAGGCGTGGTCGTCGACCTGCTCCCCCAGGGACGACGCCTCGACCGCGAACCCGTGGTTGTGGCTGGTGATCTCCACCGCCCCGTCGCCTCGGCGCAGGACCGGCTGGTTGACCCCGTGGTGGCCGAAGCGCAGCTTGTAGGTCCCGGCGCCGAGGGCGTGGGCCAGGAGCTGCGACCCGAGGCAGATCCCGAACACGGGCACCACTCCCAACAGCTCGCGGGTCGTGGCGATCCCGGAGCGGACCCTGGCCGGGTCGCCGGGCCCATTCGACAGGAACACGCCGTCGGGTTCGTGCTCGCGGACGTCCTCGGCCGTCGCCGACGCCGGCAGCACGTGGACCTCTGCCCCGTGCGCCGACAGCAACCGGCCGATCGAGCGCTTCATCCCGAAGTCGATCGCGACGACGCGAAAGCGTCGGTCGCCGTCGGCCGCCGGGATCACATATGGCTGCGGGGTGGTCACGGCCGAGGCCAGCTCGGCCCCCTCCATCCCCGGGCTCGCGACGACCCGCCCGAGCAGCTCGTCGGCGTCCAGCACCTCCGTCGACAGCCCCGCACGCATCGCGCCCCGGTCGCGGAGGTGACGCGTCAAGCGTCGGGTGTCCACCCCTTCGACCGCGACCACGCCGGCGTCGGCCAGGGCACCTCGCAGGTCGCGTTCCGCACGCCAGGACGACGGCCGGCGTGCGGCCTCGCGGACCACGAAGCCGGCCACCTGGACCCGGTCGGACTCCTGGTCGGCGTCGTTGAGGCCGTAGTTGCCGACGTGCGGGGACGTCATGGCCACGATCTGCCGGTGGTAGGACGGGTCGGTCAGCACCTCCTGGTAGCCGGTCATGGCCGTGTTGAACACGGCTTCGCCGAACACCGTCCCGGGGGCGCCGATCGTCCTCCCACGGAACGACGTCCCGTCCTCGAGCACCAGGAGTGCCGCGGCGCCGGTCACGCGGGCACCAGCGGACCGGTGGGGACGCGGCCGTCGCGCAGCGTGAAGCGGCCGTGAAGCAGCGTGTGCACCGGCTTGCCGGTCAGCTCCCGCCCGTGGAACGGGGTGTTGCGCGCGCGGGAGTGCAGCGCCGGCCCGTCCACCGTCCAGGCGACATCCGGGTCGAGCACGGTGAGATGTGCTGCGCGGCCGGGCGTCAGCACCCCGCCGTGGTCGGCCACGTCACGGACCGACGCCGGCCCCGTGGTGAGCCGCGCGATCGCGGTGAGGGGGTCGACCAGACCGGTCCGGACGAGCTCGGTGTTCACGACGGCGAAGGCGGTCTCGAGCCCGAGCATGCCACACGGCGCGTGCTCCCATTCCTGGTCCTTGAGCTCGGGCGCGTGGGGGGCGTGGTCGGTCGCGACCGCATCGATGGTGCCGTCCGCCAGCGCCTCGCGCAGCGCCTCGACGTCGCGGCTGGTGCGCAACGGCGGGTTGACCTTCAGGACCGGGTCGTACGAGACCACGAGCCGCTCGTCGAGGCTGAGGTGATGGGGCGTCACCTCGGCCGTGACGGCCACCCCCCGGGCCTTGGCGAGCCGGATCAGGTCGACCGCGCCGCAGGTGGTCACGTGGGGCACGTGCAGCCGCGCGCCGAGCCCGGCGGCGAGGATGAGGTCACGGGCGAGCATGACCTCCTCGGCCTCGTGGGGCCAGCCGGGGAGCCCGAGCACGGAGGACATCTCGCCCTCGTTCATCTGCGCCTCGGCGGTGAGCGCGGGGTCCTCGGCGTGGTTGCACACGACCGCGTCGAATGCCTGCGCGTACTGAAGCGCTCGTCGCATGACGAGGCTGTCGGCGACCGGCCTGCCGTCGTCGGAGAAGAAGTCGACCCGTGCGGCGCAGTCGTGCAGCTCCCCGAACTCGGCCAGCTCCTCGCCTCGGAGGCCCTTCGTGATCGCGCCCACCGGGAACAGGTCGACCAGCCCGACCTCGCGGCCGCGGCGCCACACCATGTCGGCCACCGGCGACGCGTCGCACACCGGGTCGGTGTTGGCCATGGGGCACAGCGCGGTGTACCCGCCGACCGCCCCGGCGGCCGAGCCCGTCTCGATGTCCTCGGCGTCCTCGCCGCCCGGCTCGCGCAGGTGGGTGTGGAGGTCGACGAACCCGGGCGTGACCCAGCGGCCGGCGCACTCGATCACCTCGACGTCCGAGGCGGCGGTCAGCCCGTCGCCGACCTCGGCGACGACGCCGTCCCGGACGAGGACGTCGCCGACGGCGTCGCGGCCGGAGGCCGGGTCGATGACCCGCCCGCCCTGAAGGAGCAGCGCGCCGGATGGCGGCGTCATGCGGCCACCTCCGCCGCGCCACGGGCACCGCCGAGCAGCAGGTACAGGCATGCCATGCGCACCGCGATGCCGTTCGTCACCTGTTCGGTGATCACCGAGTGTCCCGAATCGGCGACCTCGCCGGTGATCTCGACACCCCGGTTCATGGGTCCCGGGTGCATCACCAGCGCGTCGGGCTTGAGCATCGACAGCCGTCGTCCGTCCACCCCCCAGATCCGGGCGTACTCGCGGCTCGTGGGGAAGAACGCCCGGTGCATGCGCTCCCGCTGCACGCGGAGCACGTAGACCACGTCGACCTCGGGCAGGATCTGGTCGAGGTGGTCGGCCACGGTGACCCCCCACGACTCCACCGCGGGCGGCAGCAACGTCGGCGGAGCGGCGAGCACCACCTCGGCGCCGAGCAGCTGGAGCGCCTGGACCTCGCTGCGCGCCACCCGTGAGTGCAGCACGTCGCCCACGATCGCCACGCGCCGGCCGCGCAGCTCGCCCAGATGCCGGCGCATGGTGAACACGTCCAGGAGCGCCTGGGTCGGGTGCTGGTGCCATCCGTCGCCGGCGTTCAGGATCGGGACGTCGAGGTAGCGCGACAGCTGGAGCGGCGCACCCGAGCTGCCGGAGCGCACGACGACGCAGTCCACGCCCATCGCGTCGAGCGTGAGCGCGGTGTCCTTGAACGACTCGCCCTTCGACACCGACGAGCCCTTGGCGGAGAAGTTGATCACCTCGGCCGACAGCCGCTTGGCGGCCAGGTCGAAGCTGATGCGGGTGCGGGTCGAGTCCTCGAGGAAGAGGTTGCACACGACCTTGCCGCGGAGCGTCGGGACGCTGTTCTGCCGGCGGTCGGCGATCGGCAGCATCGCCTCGGCGGTATCGAGGATCAGCGTCGCCTCGCCGGCGGTGAGGTCCTCGATCGAGATGAGGTCGCGCAGGCTCATGGTGAGCTCACCTCCGCCCGGTCGTGCCCGGGCCCGGCCGGTTCGGACAGGACGGCGTCCTCGCCGTCGATCTCCTCGACGAGCACGCGGATGCGGTCGTCGTAGGCGGTGGGCAGGTTCTTGCCGACGTGGTCGGCCCGGATCGGCAGCTCCCGGTGGCCGCGATCGACCAGCACGACCAGCCGGATCGTGGCGGGGCGCCCCAGTTCGCTGACCGCGTCCAGGGCGGCCCGGATCGTCCGGCCCGTGTAGAACACGTCGTCGACGAGCACCACGGTGCGGTCGTCCACGTCGACGGGGACGCGGGTCTCGCCGAGGGGCTTGGGGCCTCGACGCGCCAGGTCGTCCCGGAACAGGGTCACGTCGAGCGCACCGTGGGGGACCTCGACACCTTCGATCGAGGCGATCAGGTCCGCCAGCCGCTCCGCCAGCGGGACACCGCGGGTCTGGATCCCCAGGAGGACGATTCCGTCGGCCCCGTGGTTGGCCTCGATCAGCTCGTGGGCGAGGCGCCGCAGCGCCCGCGAGACGTCGTCGGCCGACAGCAGCCGGGTCACGGGTCGCCGGGAGCGAGCGAGGCGCCGAACGGCGCGCAGGCGAGCAGGACGATCACGAGCGTCTTCTCCTTCCCGGCCTCACGGGACCGGTCGTTAAAGGAGCGGCGGGTGTCCCGCCGTGGTGCCGCCCGGCTCGAGCAGCGCCGCGGCGGACGGTAGCACGTGCGCCTGCCGTTTTCGGATCAGGCGCTCGGACGGTCGCTCTGCCGCGACGACAGGGTCTTGCGGATCGACTCGAGCACACCGTTGACGTAGCGCCCGGAGTCGTCGGTGGACAGATCCTTGGCGAGCTCGACGGCCTCGTTGATGACGACCGCCGGCGACGTGGTCTCGTGGAGCAGCTCGTAGACGGCCAGCCGCAGCAGGGTGCGATCCACGACCGGCATGCGATGGATCGACCAGCGTCGCGCGAAGCGCTGGATCAGCGCGTCCAGGTCGTCGCGATGCGCGTCGACGCCGCGCACCAGGGTCTGCGTGAACCCGTCCAACGGTGTGTCGAGGTCGTCCTCGGCGTCCAGCATGGTGCCGGCCGCGAGGATGCGGTCGAGCACCTCCGCCGCCGGAACATCACGCAGGTCGGCCTGGAACAGGATCCTGACCGCCCGCGCCCGGGCCAGCCGGGGGTTGTCGGTGTCGCCCCGGCGGGAGGTCGCCGCAGGCTCACCGTCCGCGCCCGAGTCATCCATCAGGCGCGGGAGATGTAGTCGCCGGAGCGGGTGTCGACCTTGACCTGCTCGCCCACCTCGATGAACAGCGGGACGTGGATCTGCTTGCCGGTCTCGAGCGTGGCAGGCTTGGTCGCGCTCGTCGCGGTGTTGCCGGCGACCCCCGGTTCGGTGTGTACGACCTCGAGCACCTTGGACGCGGGCAGCTCGACGCCGACGATACGGCCTTCGTACACCGACACGCCGAGCTCGTCGCCCTCCACGAGGTAGTCGGCCGCCTCGCCGATGGCTGCCGGCGCGGCGTGCTGCTGCTCGTAGGTCTGGGTGTCCATGAGGATGAAGTCGTCGCCCTCGCGGTAGAGGTACTGGAGGGTCTTTCGCTCCACGATCGCCTGGTCGACGTCCTCGCCGGCGCGGAAGGTCTTTTCGACCACCTTGCCGGTCTCGACCTCCTTCAGCTTGGTCCGCACCACGGCCTGGCCCTTGCCGGGCTTGTGGTGGTTCCAGTCGACGACCTGCTGGAGCTTGCCGTCGATGAGGAGCGTCATGCCGTTCTTGAGGCTGTTGGTGGAGACCACGCCGTCGTGCCTTTGGTCCGGGTGCTTGACGCGGCTACAGGATTCGCAGCTCGCGGGGAGCCGTCGTGAGGGAGCGCGGGCCGTCCGCGACGACCACGATGGTGTCCTCGATGCGGACGCCGCCGGTGCCCGGCAGGTACACCCCGGGCTCGACGGTCAGCGCCGTGCCGTCCTCGAGCGTAGCAGGCGACTCGCGGCTGATCGCCGGCGCCTCGTGGACCTCGAGCCCCACGCCGTGCCCGGTCCCGTGGACGAACGCGTCCCCGTGGCCTGCCGCCTCGATCACGTCCCGGGCGGCCGCGTCGACCGCCCGGCCGCTCGCCCCGATGGTGGCCGCGTCGCGCGCGGCGGCCTGGGCGGTGCGGACGACCTCGTACACCTCGGCCAGGGGGTCGTCGAGGTGGACCAGGGCCACGGTGCGGGTGCAGTCGGCGTGATACCCGTCGACACGGGCCCCGCAGTCGATCGTGACCAGGTCGCCGGGCTCGAGCCGCCGTGCGGTCGGGGCGTGGTGGGGCACCGCGCTGTTCGGACCGCTCGCCACGATCGACGGGAACGCGGGCGCGTCGGCGCCGAGGTCGACGAACCGGCGCTCCAGCGCGATCGCGAGGTCGCGTTCGGTCCGGCCGGGCACCACCTGCTCGTCGAGCAGCCAGTCCAGTCCGTCGACCGTGACGGCACAGGCGCGTTCGAGCCGGGCGATCTCGCCGGCGTCCTTGCGAGAACGCAGCACCTCGACCAGGTCGTGCGTCGGGACGGTTCGGACACCGCCTGCAGCGGCGCGGTCGCGCAGCCGCTCCCCGGCGCCCCAGGTCAGGTGCCCCGCCTCGAAGCCCAGCGTGCCTCCGCGGACGGCGTCCAGCCCGACGCCGATCGGGTCACGTGACAGCGACACGTCCAGGTCGGGTACCTCGGTCGCGGCACGCGCCTCGTAGCGGTGGTCGGTGATCAGCCGATCGTCGGCGGGTGACCGGCCGACCAGGGCCTGCCCGTTGGTCCCGGTGAAGCCGGTCAGGTAGCGCACGTTGAGCGGGGCGGTGACCAGCAGCAGGTCGGCACCGGCGTCGGCGAGTGCCGGGCGCAGACGAGCACGTCGCACGGCGTGGTCGACGCCCGGTAGTCCGTGGGTCACGGCCCGTCGAGCAGCGACAACGCCGCCCGCACGGCCAGGGGGTAGCCGTGGATCCCGAAGCCGGCGATGGAGCCGTCGCAGGCCGGCGCCAGCACGGACGTGCGCCGGAACGCCTCGCGGGAGTGGATGTTCGACAGGTGGAGCTCGACCTTGGGCACGTCGAGCAGGTCGAGCGCGTCGCGCAGCGCGTGGCTGTAGTGCGTCAGGGCGCCGGCGTTGATGATGACCGCGTCGGTGCCGTCGGTGCGGGCCGTGTGGAGGCGGCCGACGAGGTCCCCCTCGTGCTCGTGCTGTTCGTGGTCGAGCGTCGCACCGGCGGCCTCTGCCTCGTCGCGGGCGGCCGCGACGACGTCGTCCAGCGTGGCGGTGCCGTACTGGGTCGGGTCCCGTGAGCCGAGCTGGGACAGGTTGGGTCCGTGCAGCAGCAGGAGGTGGGCCACGGTGGCTCCTTGGACGGCGGTCACGCTAGTCAGGATCCGCCGCCGAGCGACCGATCCGCGTCATGAGGCGAGCTGGTCGAGCACCGCGTCGACGTCGGCACGGTCGGGGGTCACGACGGTCGGGACGGCGACGTCGTCGAGCACGACGAACCGCACTCCCCCTCCGCGCGACTTCTTGTCCCGGGCCAGCACCGTCCACACCTCGTCGCGATCGAGGCGTGGGCCCCGCGTCGGCAGACCCACGTGTTCGAGCACCGCCTCACCGCGATCGGCGACGGCCGGTGGGGTCCGACCCAGGCGGACGCCGAGCCGGAGGGCGACGACGGTGCCGATCGCGACCGCCTCGCCGTGCAGCACGTCCCGGTAGCCGGTCAGGGCCTCGACCGCATGGCCGTAGGTGTGTCCGAGATTGAGGTGCGCCCGCACGCCCGCCTCGCGCTCGTCGGCGGTGACGATGGACGCCTTCACGGTGACCGACCGCGTCACGAGGTCCACCAGCAGGGACGGCGTGGCGAGGTCCGTCCCCTTGGTCGCCTCGAGCCGGTCGAGGATCACGGGGTCGGCGATCAACCCGGTCTTGACCACCTCGCCGAGCCCTTCGACCAGCACGCGTTGCGGCAGGGTGCGCAGGGTCGCCACGTCGCAGGCCACCCCCACGGGCTGGTGGAACGCACCGACGAGGTTCTTGCCCTGCGGCAGGTTGATCCCGGTCTTGCCGCCGATGGCGGCATCGACCTGCCCGAGCAGCGTGGTCGGCACCTGGAGCACCGCCACGCCCCGGTTCCAGGTCGCGGCGAGGAAGCCGGCCAGGTCGGCGACGGTGCCGCCCCCGACGGCGACGACGAGGTCGTCGCGTCCGAGCGGCAGCGCCGCACAGGTGTGCCACAGCGCGGCGAGCACGTCGGCGTCCTTGGCCGCCTCGCCGTCCGGCACGACCTGCCGGTGGACCATGAGCCCGGCGCCTGTGAGCGCCGTCTCCACCGCAGCGAGGTGGCCGGCAGCGACGACGGGGTCCTGCGTGACGACGAATGCCAGCGACGCCCGGTCGGGCAGGGGCACGTGCGAGGTCAGCGCGTCGAGCCACGAGTCGCCGACGACGACCGGGTAGCCGCGCTCCCCGAGCCCGACCTCGACCTGCTCGGGGGTCGTCACGTCATGACCTGTTCGTGCTCGGACGGGGTGAGCACGTCGCCCTGCTCCATCGCCCAGACGATGATCTCGTCCGTGACCGCGTCGGGTGCCCGGCCGGCGTCGACGGTGAGGTCGGCGACCTCGCGGTAGCGGGCCGCACGGACGGCGTGGGTCTCACGCACCCGCGCATCGAGGTCACCGGCGAGCAGCGGGCGATCCTGTCGTCCTGCCCGGAGGCGTTCGACCAGCACGTCCGGGTCGGCGTCGAGGTGGACCAGGACGGTGGTCAGCAGCAGCGACGCGACGTTGTCGTCGCGCAGCACGGCGCCGCCCCCGAGGCTGATCACGAGGTCGTGCAGGTGCGCGAGCTCCTCGACGACCTGGTGCTCGAGGTCGCGGAACCCGGCTTCGCCGTAGAGGTCGAACAGCTCCGGGATGCTTCGCCCGGTCCAGTCGCGCAGCTCGTCGTCGGTGTCGACGACGCGGCGGGCGAGCCGCCGACCGAGCGCTTCGGCGACGGTGGACTTGCCCACCCCCATCATGCCGATCAGGGCGATGTTGCGGGACATCACCGGTCTGCCACCTCGGCCAGGTAGGCATCCAGGTTGCGCCGCACCTCGGCGAGCGTGTCGCCGCCGGTCTTCTCGAGCAGTGCGTCGGCGAGCTCGAGGGCCACCACGTGCTCGAGCACGACCCCGGCCCGCGGGACCGCGCAGGTGTCGGAGCGCTGGGTGATCGCCTCGGCCGGTTCGTGCGTGTCGACGTCGACCGTGGCCAGCGGCCGGGTGAGGCTCGACAGCGGCTTCATCACGACCCGCAGCCGCAACGGCGCGCCGGTCGTCATGCCGGCTTCGACCCCGCCGGCGCGGTCGGTCATGCGCCGGTAGGCGCCGTCCTCGTGCACGATCTCGTCGTGGGCCTGCGAGCCCGGTGTCGACGACAGGGCGAACCCGTCGCCGAACTCGACACCTTTCATCGCCTGGACGGACAGGCAGGCGGCCGCGAGCCGGGCGTCGAGCTTGCGGTCCCAGTGGACGTGGCTGCCGAGGCCCGGTGGCAACCCGTATGCCAGCACCTCGATCGTGCCACCGAGGGTGTCCTTGTCCTCGTAGGCGCGGTCGATGCGGGCCACCATGCGTGCCTCGGCGTCGGCGTCGAAGCAGCGGACCTTCGACCCGTCCACGGCGTCGAGGTCGCCGGGACCGGGGCGTGGGGCGTCTGGCGCCACGGGTTCGCCCCCGAGGTCGACGACGTGGCTGACCACCGTGACCCCGACCTCGGCGAGCAGCCGCTTGGCCACGGTGCCGACGACGACGCGGGCCGCCGTCTCGCGCGCGGAGGCGCGCTCGAGGGCGTCACGGACGTCGTCGTAGCCGTACTTGAGTGCCCCCACGAGGTCCGCGTGCCCGGGCCGCGGGCGGGTCAGGCGGGCACCCCGGCCCGTCGAACGCACCTCGTCGAGGTCGGTGCGTGGCTCGGGGTCCATGGCGTCGACCCACTTGGGCCACTCGGTGTTGTGGATCACGACGCTGATCGGTGACCCCAGGGTGCGGCCGTGGCGGACGCCGGCGAGCACCTCGAGCCGGTCCTCCTCGAAGCTCATCCGCGGCGACCGGCCGTAGCCGAGCCGGCGGCGCGCCAGCTCGGCCGTGAACAGCTCCCGCGACAGCATCAGCCCCGCCGGGGCGCCCTCGAGCGTGGCGACGAGCGCCGGCCCGTGGGACTCGCCGGCGGTCAGAAAGCGCAGACGGGGCACGAGTTCCTCACGTAGCGGTGCCCGCCGAGCCTACCGGCGGGCACCGTCGTACCGGTGTCACGAGCTCTCAGAAGCTCGACGTGCCTTCGTGCTCCTCGCGCCAGTGGGAGATCGTGAACTCCTCGTCGGTGATCTCCTCGACGTCCGGGTCGAACTTGAAGTCGCCGTTCAGGACCGCGGTGTTGCACACCATGGCGCCGGCGATGTCGGTGCCACCGTCGGACGTGCACGCGGATGCCGGCGCCCAGATCGCGGCCTTGATCTTCGAGTTGCCGCTGACCTTGACATCGCCGGCGGCGACGTAGATCTGGAGGTCCGCGGCGGTCGTGCTCCCGCTCCAGTTCACCCTTCCGTTGCCGGAGGTCCGCACGGCGGGCGAGCCATGCGCGTCGACGATGACGACCACCGGGCCGGCGTCGGGGTCGCCGGTCAGGGTGTGGGTGCCGCCACCGAAGTCGGCCTTGCCGACGCAGTAGGTATTCCCGTACTCGTGCGGGGTGTGCCCCTGGGCGGACACGTCGGCGGGATAGACGCTGTAGTAGGGCAGCGGGTCGAGCGAGACACCGTCACCGTCGACCGGATTCTCGCTACAGATCCCACCTTCCTCGAACGCGCTGAGCGCGTAGTTGAACAACGTCGGCGGGTAGGCGTCGCCCGTCTGCGGCACCTGCTCGGGCGACACGTTGACGTTGTGCGGGCCGTCCCCGTACAGCACCAGCTGTGCGGTGCTGTTCATGGCCGGCACCCCATTGAGGGTCGCGTCGTGGAAGGTCCCGGCCGCGAACGGATCGGTCTCCGAGCCGCCCCCGTTGTAGGTGAAGAACTGCTTTGTGATCATGGCGAGGTCGAACAGCGGCGTCTCGCCGACACTGGCCTCGACGTACCGCGTGCTGCCGCCGTGGGTGCCGGCCGACCGCACCCGCCAGCGCCGGTCCGCGAGCCGCTCGTACTCCCAGACGAACGTGCTCCCGTCGCGGAGCTGCCCTGAGCAGGTCCCGTCGGCGTTGGTGTCGCAGGGCGGGTCTTCGTCCTCCTCGAGCGTCTCCAGCATCACGAACGCCTCTTGGAGGCCGGCGTCGGCCACCTGGATCGCCTGCTGGTAGTCGCGGTCGCGGCGGGCCGTCTCGCTGCCGCTCTGCACGGTCGCATAGACCACCACGAGGATCCCGCCGATCACGATGGCCACCAACAGGACCATGGGCAGGGAGCCGTTCTCGTCGCGCACGCGTCGCAAGGTCATGATCAGGTCTCTCCGTAGCGGATGGCGCGCACGCTCACCCGGGTCGTCACGCGGATGGGGGCGCGGTCGTCGATGATCCGCACGAGCCGGATCTCGATCTGCGCCGACTTCAGGTATGCCGAGCTGCAGGTGGTCGTGCACACGATCTCTTCGCCGAAGCGGTCGAGGTAGCGGAACAGCGGCTCGTCGCCGTTGTCGACGAACGACACGAGCGTTCTACCCGTGTCCTCGTGGACCAGCTGCTGACGCCCGTCGATCTCGAGCAGCCGGTAGAAGACGGTGGTGCGGTCACCATCTCGCACGATCGACGCGCCGAGCTCGTCCTCGAACTCGTCGTCCTCGGACAGGATCAGCGGGTCGGCCGCCCGGAGGTCACGCGTCACCCGCTGGAGCGCGATCTCGAGCTCTTGGGTGGCCTCGACGCGGGCGGTGGACACCTGAGCGGACCGCATCGCCGAGACGATGGCCGACCCGACCACCGTGCCGACCACGCCGAGGATCACGACGACGACGAGCAGCTCGATGAGCGTGAAGCCGTCGTCGCGGGGCGAGCGGCGCGGAATCACGGACATGGTGCGCTCGATTCCGCCCCTTCGAACGACACGACGTCACTGAGGAGGTGACTGGACGACGGCCCGCCGGGGTTGCTCGCGGACACCGCGAAGATCTCCTTCGTGGGCGGCGTCCACAGCGACGTCGAGCCCGACTCGAACGTGAGCGTGTACGACGAGCCGCCGGCGTGCGTCATCGTCGCGCCTGCCGCGGCGCCGGCAGCGTAGGTGGCGGTCACGGTGCCGTCGGCCTCAAGGCCGGAGACCGTGGCGGTCACCTCGAGCGTGCACAGCAGCTTGCCGGCCTGCGGGCCCCCGATCGGCACCTTGACGGTGAGACGGTTGAGGGTGACGCCGGTGACCTCTGGCCTGTCCTGGGTGAACGCCCCCTCGTCGAGGAACTCGACCGATGTGGTGGCGGTGATCTCGTGGATGCCGTGCAGGCCGATCAGCTCGAAGGTCTGCGCACCGTCGGGGAACAGGTGTTCGCCCGCGTCGATCTGGCCCGAGAACACCTTCGGATCCGACCCTTCGAACAGCACGCCGGTCAGCGACTGCTCCTCGTCGATTTCCGCGTACACGGGCTCGCAGGGGGGCACCTCGTTGCCGAACTCGTCCTCGTCACAGTCCCAGCCGACCTGCACGAGCACGGGGTAGCGGATCTTCGCGCTGGTGATGCCCTTGCTGAATCGAGCCACGACGGTGATGTCGTGCACGTTGGTGAGGTCGTCGTCGAGCGCCACCGGCGACGTGACGTCGAACTGGGTCACCTCGGGCGGCTGAAGGGATTCGACCTCGGCGGGCGTGGGTGCGCGCTCGGAGTCGAACCGTTGCTCGACGGTGCGCCCGAGCGTCTCCCAGCGCACGATCGTGGTGAACCGCTTGACGTCGTGCTCGCCGTCGCCGCTGCGGTCCTGCCACGTCACCAGGCGGTAGATCTCGTAGTCCTGGTCGTCGACGGTGATGGTCTCGTACGGGACCGGCACGAACGGCAGCCGCCCGCAGTCGGGTTCGTCCACGTCACAGCCGCTGTTGTCCGGCCCCTCCAGCAGGACCAGCTCCTGGCCTTCGAAGGTGGGTGGCGTCGCGGCCGTGAAGGCGCCGACGTCGGCCAGCGGGTCGATCTCGTCCTCGTACAGCGTCGCCTGGGCCCACGGAGCGGCCTGGAGCTCCTCCTGCACCTGGTTGAGGAACGCCGTCGCCTGCACACGGTGCTCGTTGACGACCGTCGTCCGGACCATGGCGATCAGCGAGGACGCGGCGGCGGTCAGCATGATGGCCAGCAGGGCCATGCTCACGATCAGCTCGACCAGCGACAGCCCCGTCTCGCCGTCCCCCGACCGCCGGGGACCAACGGACGCAGGCACGACCTCGTCTTCACCGCTCACCGCGTAGAACCTCGTCCCTGGGATCCGGGCTGTCCGGCTCTTCCCGTGTATCGGCCGCGATGGGGGGCGGCTTGACCACGCTTCGGCCCGGGGCGCGACGAACCGCGCGCGAGACGCACGATGGCGTGCGGAAGTGCGGTGAGGGCGCGCGGAGACGCGCTGGCGACTACTTGGTCAGGCCGTCGACACAGATCCAGAAGATGTCACCGTCACCGTGCTGCACCCTGGCACAGCCGCCACTGACCTGGAGCAGGCGGAACTGCGCGGCGAAGGTGTCCCCCACCGCGACCGTGTGCGTCGTGCCGTCGACGTCGAACACCGCGCTGTCGACCCCCGTGTCGAGGACGCTGACGACCGTCCCGTTGCACACGGCGACGTCATCCACCTGGCAGCGGCCATTGGCCGGATCGGGGTCGTCGGGCGGCGGCGGTGCGGGAGGATCGCCCGGGTCGGTGGGGTCGGTCGGATCGGTCGGATCGACCGGATCGGTCGGATCGGTCGGGTCGGCCGGATCCGTCGGATCGTCGGGATCCGCGACCGCGTCCGGTGGCGGCTCGGGGCGGACCGGGTCGAACGGGTCGCGCGCGATGGCCACGGACAGGGTCGAGACGGGCAGCGGCTGGACGGCGTCCGCGCCGGCGTCCTCATCTTCGGTCGCATCGTCGTCCGAGTCCTCGGCGGCCAGAACGCTCGTCGACGACGCCTCCCCACCCTCGGCGGCGGCGAGCATCGTGAGCAGGGTCGTGACGGTGACGAAGACCCCCACGACGATCAACAGCATGCGCGACGGCGTCAGCACGCCACGGACCGGCAGCTGGACGCTACTCATCGTCTTCCCCTTCCCCGTCCTCGAGGTCGAGCTCGGCGTCGGGATCCTCCGGATCCGCGTCGTCCTCGATCTCCTCGGGCACTTCAGCGGGTGGCTGGGGAAGCCGCGAGAACACCTCGCCGGACACCTGCATGGTCAGGACCGGGTACTCGGAGACGGTGATCGCCCCGCTCTGCCAGCGCACGCCGCGACCCCCGATGGCCGGGTCCTCCAGCCGCCGGAGGACGTCCACGAGCTGGAAGTAGCTGCCCTCGAGCGAGATGCCCACCTGGATCACGGCGAGCCCCGCAGGGGCATCGGCCACGGCGGCGGGGCGGCTCGGGGTCACCGCAACGAGCCGCGCGCCCGAGTCGTCGCTGGCGGTCTGGATCTGACGCAGCAGCGCCGGCAGCGCCGGGTCGGTCGGCATCAGGACCTCGGCGAACGCCAGGTCGGCTGCGGCCTCGGGGGCGCCGTCACGGACGCGGCGGAGCTGCTCGGCGCGCTGGCGCTGTTCGGCGGCCTGCGCCAGGGTCGTGTCGGTGTCGGCACGAACGGCGTCGATCTCGTCCGAGGTCGGCGACCACACCAGGAAGAACCACAGCACCACGATCAGGATCCCGGCGAGGACCGTCAGCAGCCACGCGATGCGGCTCATCGACGCACCTCCGGCAGCCCGTCCCGGAACCGTTCGGTGTGGTGCTCCCGGCCGATCTGTACGTCGAGGGAGAAGGTGGTCACGTCCTGTTCGTCGACGGTCGCGCTGCCCAGGTGCACGTCGGCGAAGCCGGCGACCCGCTCGAGCGAGAGCAGCAGGCGCTCCACCCCCGGTGCCACGCCGGTCACCGTCTCCACGGACAGATTGGCCAGGCCGATGCCGCTCTGGGTGTCCTCGCCACGTCCCGCGAACTGGACCGAGAGGCTGGTCAGCGCACTGTCCTCGGGCATGGTGAGCGCCAGATCCTGGAGCACGCCGGCGAAGGTCGCCTGGTCGCCCAGAGCTGTCGCGACCGCCTCATCGGCCTCTGCCAGCGAATCAGCAAGGTTCGCGAACTCGGCCAGCTCCTCCACCTCGGCACGAGCCATCGCCAGATCCCGCTCCGCGTCGGCGAGCTCGTCCTCCGCCGCGCTCAGCTGCATCCGCTGCCAGAACGACACGCCACCGAGAGCGACGAGCAGCGCCAGCACCAGCAGTGCCGCCAGCACCCGCTGACGACCGGCGCGGTCGCGTTCCTTGGTCGCCTGCGGCAGCAGGTTGACGCGGACGCTCACTCGAGGCCCCCCAGGGCGAGGCCCACGGCGGTCGACAGCGACGGGCCGACCTGCGCGAGCTCCTCCGGGCCGTAGACCGTGTCCTTCGCCTGCCAGCGGTCGAAGGGGTTGTCGATGTCGACGGGGAGGCCGACGCTGGACGCCAGTCTCTCGGGGAGTCCGGGAAGCGCGGCACCCCCACCGACCAGGACCACGTCCGACAACTGCGCCGCGCCCGTCTGGGCGCGGTAGTAGTCGAGCGAGTTGCGGATCTCCTCGACCAGCTGGCCGACGTGGTCGTCGACGATCCGCCGCGCGGCGTCGTCCTCGCCCGACGCGTCGCTGACGCCGCGCTTGCGCTCCTCGGCCTCGTCCCTGGAGATCCCCAGGCCGCTGGCCAGGGCTGCGGTCACGGCTTCGCCGCCCATCACGAGGATCCGGACGAACGTGGGCGTCCCGGCATCGTGCACGACGATGTTCGTCACCCCGCCGCCGATGTCGACCAGAACCTGGTTGCCCTGCCCCATCGATGACTGGTTCCCGGCCGCACGCAGGACGGCGAAGGGGTTCAGATCGATGCCGATGGGTTTGAGCCCGGAGCCGGTGGCGGCGTCCGCGTGGGCCTGGACCATGTCGCGGTGGGCAGCGACGAGCAGCAGCTGCTGCATGTGCTCGCCCTCTTCCGTGTGGAAGTCGCTGACCACGTAGGCGTCGAGCTCGGCCTCCTCGACCGGGATGGGGATGTGCTCCTGGACCTGAAACCGCAACGACGCCTGGAGCTCGTTCGGATCGACCCATGGCAGCGTGATCTGCCGCACGACCACCCGCTGGTTGGCGACGCCGAGCCACACCTTCTTGCTGCGAACCTTGGCCGTCCGGAGCAGCTCCCGGAGCGCCTCCGAGACGGCCCCGACGTCGATGATCTCACCCTCGCGGGCGACGTCCGGCGGGAGCTCGACGCCGCCGAAGTTCGTGATCGAGACACCGCCGCGCCCCTGCCGGACCTCGACCACGGTGATGGTCCGGCTCCCGATGTCGACTCCGACTCCGCTGTTGGCCACCACTCAGCCGTTCGACTCGTCGGCACGGACGACGCCGCTCGACAGGTAGCCATCCAGGTCGTCCTGGCGGATGCGGTAGTTCTTCCCGATCCGGAGTGCCGGCAGCTCGCCCGCCTTGATCAGCCGGTAGACGGTCATGTTGGAGACGCGCAGCGCCTGGGACACCTCGTTGACCGTCAGGAGCGGCCCGCTGCCCGGGCGTGGTCCTGCGTGGTTGCTCATGTGGTCCTCAATGTACTCAGCGCCCGCTCGTCACCAGTCCCCTCGACGGTCAACGTGAGGAACATCACTAACACGGTCCCCATGGACACGTCAACCACCACTCTCGGCACCCCCCGCACCCCACTTGAGAAACACGTCACTGGGATTCATGGGGAGCATACTGCCGTGTGAAGGGCTACAGGCCGAGGACCCGACGCACGAACGCCTCCGCGACGTCACCCGCGATCACCGGTACGAGTGCCCCGAGGGCGAGATAGGGCCCGAACGGGATGCGTGAGGCCAGGCGGGCCCGACCGGCGAGCATCAGCACGACGGCCACGACAACGGCGCTGATCACGCTCGCGTAGGCGAAGACGACCAGGTGCAGCCCACCGAGGAACCCGATCACCAGGCCGATCGAGATCGCGAGCTTGATGTCGCCCATGCCGATCCCGACCTTGCCCCGGATCAGCCGGAACAGCTCCGACAGTGCCAGCATCGCCGCGGGCAGGCCGATCCCGGCGATGAGCGCGCGTGTCAGGTCGCTCCACGCACCGTCCACCGCGGCGGCCACGACCAGCAGCGGCAGCAGCACGAACGGCAAGCGGTAGGTGAGCCGGTTGGGGATGATGCGGTGCTCGAGGTCGATGGCGGTGGCGACCACCAGCGCCCACACGAACACCAGCAGCGCCGGCAGCGCCGGGTCGAGCCCCCACACGGCGGCGGTCGTCGCGAACAGCAGGCCGGTTGCGAGCTCGACGACGAGGTAGCGCGGCGAGATCGGCTCGCCACAGCTGCGGCACCGCCCACGCAGCACCAGCCACGACACGACCGGCAGGTTGTCGAGCGCCCGGATCGGCGTCTCACACGACGGGCACACCGAGCGCCTGGGCTCGCCGACCGTCCCGCCTCGTGGCCACCGCTGCACCGGCACGTTCGCGAACGAGCCCACCAGGAGCCCCACGATGCCCGCCACGACGGCCAGGACCACGGTCAACGACACACCCCCACGGCGAGCGGCGGAACACTATCCGAACAGGCCGGAGGGGCGGCCGAAGCCGCCCCCCAGCTGGTTCGGGCTATCAGGATCAGTTGTTGGTGTTCGGGCAGGCAACAGCGATGTCCGTCGACACTGAGCCGCCGGAACCGAGGAACCAGTCGTCACCAGCACTGATCATGTCGTGATCAGCCGACAGGCAGTAGACCTGCCCATTCTCGAAACCGGTACCGGCCGTGACGTTGACCGTGAGGGTCGTGTTCGGGCTTGGGTTGTAGCCGAAGTCGGAGTCCAGTCCGTCCGCGTGGTAAACGCCGAAGTCGGTGTAGTAGGTCTCCATGGACACTGCGGCGTTGCGGAGGTCGGACTGGGCCTCGGAGTTCCACGCGCGCTCACGCTGGGCGAGGAAGACCGGGATGGCGATGGCGGCGAGGATGCCGATGATGATCACGACGACGAGCAGCTCGATGAGGGTGAAGCCCTCTTCCCGCTCGGCGTCGTAGTGCTTGAGTGAGGACAGCATGCTGTGTCTCTCCTTCATGAAGGCGATGAACCTGTATGACCGACCACGATCGATCTGCCCCGTCACAGGTCCCGCCGGTCTGGCGGAGTGCTTCCCCTGCGCGAGGTAGCCCGGACGGCCGTCCCCGACGATGAATCGGGGTGAGGCCCCGTCGGCTTTGCTTCCCCGCCTCTCGACGGAGTCGCCCTTGTCTCACGCTCGCAGTCTGTCCCTGAGTGTTTCGGCCGCGCGACGCCCGACCTTGAGCCCCGGTTTCGAACGACCCGCCGCTACCTACTCGATCAGCTCGAACACCTTGAACATCGGCAGATACAGCGCGATCACCATGCCCCCGACGATGCCACCGATCACCCCGATCATGAGCGGCTCCATCAGCGCCGTGAGGGATTCGGTGGTCGATTCGATCTCGGTGTCGTAGAAGTCCGAGATCTTCTCGAGCATCCCGTCGACGTTGCCGGTCTCCTCACCGACGGCGATCATCTGGACCACCATCGGGGGGAACACGTCGTGGGTCGCCAGGGGGCCGGCGATCGATTCGCCCTGCCGGACCGAATCCTGTACGTCCTTGACCGCGTGGGCGATGGGGCCGTTGTTGACCGTCTCGGCGGTGATCTCGAGCGCCTGGAGGATCGGCACCCCGGCCGCGAGCAGGGTCGACAGGTTGCGCGCGAAGCGGGTCAGCGCGATCTTGTGGAACAGTGGCCCGAAGACCGGCAGCCGCAGCTTCATCACGTCCAGGAGATAGCGGCCCTTCTCGGTCGACCGGACACGCTTGTAGGCGAACCACAGCGACGCCGGCACGACGATATAGGTGATCACGCCGGCCCACGACGCGACGAAGTCCGACGCCGTCACGAGCATCCGTGTCATCAAGGGCAGCTCGCCGCCGAGGTCCTCGAACATCGCGGCGAAGGTCGGGACGATGAACACGAGCATCACGGTCGACAGCAGGATCGCCATCACGAAGACGATGACGGGGTAGGTCATCGCGGACTTGATCTTGCTGCGGAGCTTGACGTCGGCTTCCAGCATGGCCGCGATGCGCAGGAGCACCAGGTCGAGCATGCCGGCCGCCTCACCCGCGCGGACCATGGCCACATACAGGGTCGGGAAGATCTTCGGATGCTGGGACAGGGCATCCGACAGGCTGCCTCCCGCTTCGACCTGTGTACGGATCTCGTCGACCGTCTCGGCGAGCTTTCTGTTCTCGGTCTGCTCCTTCAGGATGCTCAGTGCCCGGATCATCGACAGCCCGGAGCCGATCATCGTGGCGAACTGGCGCGAGAAGATCGCCAGGTCCTTGAGCTTGACACGGTCCGACAGCCCCGGGATCCGGATCTCGGTCTTCAGCCCATCGCTCTTGACCTCGGAGATCTTGACCGGGACATACCCCATCGAGCTCAGCTTGCCGGCAACGGCAGCCTGGGAGTCGGCTTCGAGCTCGCCGCTGACGAGCTTGCCCGCCCGGTCGCGGACCTGGTACTCGTACTTCTGTAGCGTGGCGGTTGCCATGGACCTGGCCTCCTAGGCGCGACCCACGAGCCGGTTGAACTCGTTGGGGTTGTTGCACTTCTCGAGCGCCGTGTCGTAGGTGACCTTGTTGCTCTTCACGAGCGTGGCCAGGGACTGGTCCATCGAGACCATCCCGTCCTTCGCGCCGGCCTGGATCGAGCTGTAGATCTGGTGGGTCTTGCCCTCGCGGATGAGGTTGCGGATGCCCGACGTGGCCATCATGATCTCGGTCGCCACGGTCCGCCCCTTGCCGTCCGCGGTCTTGAGCAGGGTCTGGCACACGACGCCCTTGAGCGCGCCCGACAGCATGACCCGGATCTGTTCCTGCTGGTGGGGCGGGAACACGTCGATCACGCGGTCGATCGTCTGTGGTGCGTCCTGGGTGTGCAGGGTCCCGAACACCAGGTGGCCGGTCTCGGCCGCGGTCAGCGCGATCTGGATCGTTTCGAGGTCGCGCATCTCGCCGACGAGGATGACGTCGGGGTCCTGGCGCAGGACGTGCTTCAGCGCCGGTGCGAACCCGTGGGTGTCGGTGCCGACCTCGCGCTGGTTGACGACCGCCCGCTTGTGTTCGTGCAGGAACTCGATCGGGTCCTCGACGGTCATGATGTGCACCGGGCGGTTGCGGTTGACGAGGTCGACCAGCGACGCGAGGGTCGTGGACTTGCCCGACCCGGTCGGGCCGGTCACCAGCACGAAGCCGCGCGGCAGGTAGGCGAAGTTGGACACCTGGGCCGGGATCCCGAGGTCCTCGAGCGCCATGATCTCGAACGGGATGGCTCGCATGACCGACCCGAGGGCATCGCGCTGCTGGAAGATGTTGACGCGGAAGCGGCCACGACCGGGCAGCGAGTAGCTCATGTCGAGCTCGAGCTGGTTCTCGAACACCTCGCGCTGCTTCTGGGTCATGATGCTGTAGAGCATCTTCTGGAGCTCGTCGGGTTCCAGCGTCGGATACTCGTCGAGCGAGGTGAGGTCGCCGTCGACGCGGATCGCCGGTGGGATGCCCGACGTCAGGTGCAGGTCGGACCCGCCCCGGCTCAGCAGGGCCTCGAGCAGCTGGTCGAGGTCCACCGACGGGGTGTCCTCGAACATCACGGTTGGCTCGGCCAAGCCGGCCGGCGCCGCCGCGTCGGAGCCGTTGGGGCGGACCGAGTCGACGCTGCGCAGCGTCGGAGCGGCCGGCTCGGAGGGGCGTTCGATGGCATGCGCCTCGATCGCCCGCAGCAGTGTCCGACGGGGAGCGAGCGCGAGGCGGATCGGCAGGCCGATCTCCTCCTCCAGCGCAGCGACGGTGGCGTGATCCTTCGGATCGGTCACCGCGACCACGACCTTGTCGTCGTCGCCGAACCGCACCGGCAGCGCACACAGCTCCCGTGCGTGGCCCAGCGGCAGCAGCTTGGCTGCATCCGGGTCGACGTGCTGCGCGTCCACCTCGGCGAAGTCCATCCCGAGGGAGGCGGCGAGCGCGCGGACCAGGTCGTCCTCGCTGCTCAGGCCGAGCTCCACCAGGGCCTTGGCGATGCTGCCGCCCTGCTGGCTGGCGTGTTGCTCCGCCTGCTGGAGCTGGTCGGACGTGACCACGCCCTGCTCCACCAGCATCTCGCCGAGTCCAGCCACTGGTCCGCTCCTTGTCGAGATCGGCTCGGGTCAGACGATGACCCGCCCGACCTCCTCGATCGTGGTCTTTCCGTGCAGCACCTTGGTCAGCCCGTCTTCCCGCATCGTCCGCATGCCCTGCTCCTCGGCCACGCGTCCGATCTCCTCGGACGACGCGCGGGCCACGGTCAACCGCTCGATCTCCTCGGTGACGGTCATCACCTCGTGGATCGCGAGCCGCCCGCGGTAGCCGGTGTTGCTGCAGGCCGAGCACCCCACGGCAAAGGGGATCTCGGGCCGCTCCTCCACGATGTCGTCCGGATAGCCCGCTTCCTTGAGCACCTCCGGTTCGGGCGAGCGCATCTGGGCACACTTGGCGCACACGCGACGGGCGAGCCGCTGGGCGAGGACGCAGTCCACGGCCGACCCGACCAGGAACGGTTCGATACCCATCTCGGTCAGCCGCGTCACGGCCGAGGGCGCATTGTTGGTGTGCAGCGTCGACAGCACGAGGTGGCCGGTGAGGGCCGCCTCGATGCCGATCTGGGCCGTGTCACGGTCGCGCATCTCGCCGACCAGGACCACGTCGGGGTCCTGCCGCAGGATCGAGCGCAACGCCGACGCGAACGTCAGCCCGATCTTCGGGTTGATCTGGACCTGGTTGATGCCCGCCAACCGGTATTCGACCGGGTCCTCGGTCGTAACGATGTTGACGCCCGGCTGGTTGACCACGTTGATGGCCGCGTACAGGGTCGTGGACTTTCCGGACCCGGTCGGGCCGGTGACCAGGATCATGCCGTAGGGCTTGAGGTAGGCCTCCTCGAACCGCTTGCGGTTGTGCTCGAGGAAGCCGAGGTCTTCGAGTTCGAGCAGCACCGACGACTTGTCGAGGATGCGCATCACGACCTTCTCGCCGAACACCGTCGGCAGGGTCGAGAAGCGCAGGTCGATCTGCTTGCCTCCGGAGGTGACCGAGAAGCGGCCGTCCTGCGGGATGCGCCGCTCGGCGATGTCGACGTCCGCCATGATCTTCAG
>CAZSQF010000014.1:0-22790 GCA_964608935.1 uncultured Actinomycetota bacterium
CGTGATCGGGCTGTTCGTCGGCGGGCCGGTGATCTTCTACCAGCTGTGGCGGTTCATCACGCCGGGGCTGACCACACGCGAGCGTCGCTACGCGCTGCCCTTCGTGATCCTGAGCCAGGTGATGTTCGCCTGCGGCATCGCCTTCGCCTACTTCGTCATCCCCCAGGGGCTGCGCATCCTGCTGTTCCTCGGCGGCGAGGGCATCGACCCCCTGCTGTCGGCCAACGAGTACCTGTCGTTCTTCCTGACCACGTCGATCGCGTTCGGGCTGGTGTTCGAGCTGCCGCTGGTGTTGGTGTTCCTTGCGATGGTTGGGATCGTCCGCGCCGAGATGCTGCGCCGCGCCCGCCCCTATGCCGTAGTGGTCATGGTCGTGCTGGCCGCCTTCGTCACGCCGACCACCGATGCGGTCACGTTGTTCTTCATGGCCGGCCCGATGGTGTTGTTCTACGAACTGTCCATCCTCGCGGCCTGGCTGATCGAACGCTCCCGGCGCCGGCGGGTGCGGGCGTGACCGACGACGTCGTCGCCCCGACGGAGGACGCCGAGCCGAAGGTCCGGCCCCCCGGGCGATGGCGTGGGTGGTGGGACCGCGCGCGCCGGTTCGGGGTCGTGCGGCTGGTCGTGGTCGGCCTGCTCATGCTCGCGCTCGGTGTCGCGATCGGCCGTGGCACCACGCCACCCGGGGACGCCGACGCCCGGCGCGCGATCGAGGTGAGCGTGATCCCGCTGGTGCTCGACGCCGACGGCATCTGGACCTCGGCCTCGGACGACCGGCCCCCGGTCAGCGAGGCGCTCGTGGTGCTGCGCCGGGACGGGGACGCCGGGCCCGTCCTGAGCTCCCTCGACGACTGGCTCAACGCCTACGATGCGGTCCTGGTCCGTCTGGCCGGGCTCGACGTGCCGCCGAACGCCAGGCCGGTCCAGCGCCAGTTCATCACCGCGGTGACGCTGTCTCGCGACGCGGTCGAGGTGCTCGGATACGCCGCCGAGGTCGAGGATGACGCCGTTCGCCAGCACCTGCTGACCGAGGTCGGCCGCCTCCGCCAGCGCGGCGAGCAGCTGACCCAGGCCGCTCGGGCGTCCAGCCTCGACCTCGACAGCCAGCGCACGGACGTCTCGCCGTTGCCGCCGCTCACACGCTTCGGCGAGGACGGCTGACGGGGCTGATCACGATGGTGCCGCTCACCCCGTAGCCTCGTGTCCCGGAGACATCGTCAGCGAGGCACCGTGTCCCACGCTCCCGAGGCGCCACCGACGAGCCTGACCGACGACCCGGCCGTGGACGAGTTCGTCGCCACGCTGGGCTTCACGCTCGACCCGTTCCAGGTGCGCGGCATCGCCGCGCTCCGGGCCGGGCGGTCGGTCCTGGTCGCCGCCCCGACCGGCGCCGGCAAGACCGTCGTCGGCGAGTTCGCCTGCCACGACGCGCTCGATCAGGGTGCCAAGTGCTTCTACACCACCCCGATCAAGGCCCTGTCGAACCAGAAGCACCGGGACCTCGTGGAACGCTACGGCGAGTCCCGCGTCGGGTTGCTGACCGGGGACCGGTCCATCAACGGCAACGCGCCCGTCGTGGTGATGACCACCGAGGTCCTGCGCAACATGATCTACGAGGCCTCATCCACCCTCCAGGGCCTCCGGCACGTCGTGCTCGACGAGGTGCACTACCTCGCCGACCGGTCCCGGGGTGCGGTGTGGGAGGAGGTGATCATCCAGCTTCCGTCCTCCGTCCAGCTTGCGGCGTTGTCGGCCACCGTGAGCAACGCCGAGGAGTTCGGACGCTGGCTCGATTCCGTGCGTGACGGCTGCGAGGTCGTGATCGAGGAGGACCGCCCCGTCCCGCTGCGGCACCACTACTTCGTCAACGACAAGGTCCACGACACCTTCCGTGCGGGCCGGAAGGGCGGTGCGTCGAAGGAGCATCGCGACCAGGCCCGCCAGGCACTCGGCGGGGTGCCCAACCCCGACGTCGTCATGCTCGAACGACGCGCCCGGCAGCGCAACCGGGTCAGCAACCGCGGTCGTCGGATGCCCCCCGACGTGCGGCTGCGCTGGCCGTCACGGCCGCAGGTGATCGACGAGCTCGCGGCCCGCAAGTGGCTGCCCGCGATCCTGTTCGTCTTCTCGCGCCAGGGATGCGAGGACGCGGTGGAACAGCTGCTGCGGGCCCGGGTGCGCCTGACCAGTGCCGCGGAGCGGACCGAGATCGCCACGTTGGTTGACACCATGCTCGGAGACCTCCCCGACGACGACCTGCGGGTGCTCGGCTTCGAGCGATGGCGGTCGGGTCTGCTCGACGGGGTCGCGGCGCACCACGCGGGCATGGTGCCCGCGTTCAAGGAATGCGTGGAGGTGCTGTTCCAGCGGGGCTTGCTCAAGGTGGTGGTCGCCACCGAGACCCTCGCGCTCGGCATCAACATGCCAGCACGCACGGTCGTGCTCGAACGACTCGAGAAGTGGAACGGCGAGTCGCACGTGCTTCTGACCCCTGGGGAGTACACCCAGCTGACGGGCCGGGCCGGCCGCCGCGGCATCGACCGGGTCGGACATGCGGTCGTCCTCTACCAGCGCGACCTCGACTTCACCACGGTCGCGGGGCTGGTGGGCCGGCGCACCTACCCCCTGCACAGCTCGTTCGCGCCGTCGTACAACATGGCGGTCAACCTGCTGCGCCGGCACGACCTCCGCCAGGCGGAGGCGCTCCTCGGGGCGTCCTTCGCCCAGTTCGAGGCGGACGAATCGGTGACGCGCAAGGCCGAGCGGCTGGCCGAGCTCGACGAGGGGCTCGCCGGCTACTCCCGCCACCTGACATGCGACCGAGGTGACTGGGCCGCCTACTGGACCGTGCGTCGCGAGCTGTCCCGTCGCGAGAAGGCCGAGGCCAAGGAGCGCCGCCGCGCCGCGTCGGACCGTGTCCGGGACGCGATCGCCGGTCTGGCCCCCGGGGACGTCCTGCACCTGCCGTGGATGGGCCGACGGGGCCTGGTGGCCGTCGTGGGCCTGCATGTGACGCGCAAGGGCACGCCGCTGGCCCAGGTCGTGGTCGACGACCGTGCCCTGACCAAGATCGGCCCACGGGAGCTCGAGGCCCCACCGGTCCCCGTCGAGCGGGTCCGCCTGCCCAAGCGCGGCAATCCGCGCCAGAAGGAGTACCGACGCGAGGTGTCGTCACTGCTGCGACAGCTCGACCCGCCGTCCATCGACGACGCCCCGACGCCCGCGCCGGACGAGGAGGAGGCGAAGGGGACCTCGGAGACGGTCGAAGCCCTGCGGGCGCAGCTCCGGGCACATCCCTGCCACGCGTGTGAGGAGCGCGACGACCACGAGCGATGGCAGCGACGTGCGGACGAGCTGTCCGACGAGGCCGAGGACATCCGGGCGGCGATCGAGCGGGCGACCGGGTCGCTCGTGCGCCAGCTCCACCGGATCCTGCGGGTGCTGACCGAGCTCGGCTACGTCGACGACACACCCGCGCCGACGGCTGCGGGAATGGACCTCGCGGGCATCTACTGCGAGGTGGACCTGCTCGTGGCCGAGTCGCTGCGTCGCGGCCTGCTGGACGGGCTCGATCCGGCCGAGCTGGCCGGCGTCGCCGCGCTGTTCCTGTACGAGCCGCGCGGGGGGGACCCGACCGAGAACCCCGAGATCCCGACCCTGGCGCTGTACGAGACCGTCGAGGACGTCCTCGACCTGGCGGACGACCTGCGGACGCGCGAGCGTGACGCCGGGCTGCGACCGCTGGGCGACCTCGACGCCGGGTTCGTCGCCGCCGCCTGGCGGTGGGCCAGTGGGGACGACCTCGACACCGCGCTGGGGGACCTCGAGCTCACCGGCGGCGACTTCGTCCGCAACGTCAAACAGGTCGCCGACCTCGCCGGCCAGCTGCGCCAGGTCGGCGGCCCCGAGGTGGCCAGCAACGCCGGCAGCACGGTCGACCAGCTGCGTCGTGGCATCGTGGAGGCGTGAGGTGGCCCACCCGTTCGGCGATCCGCTCCTGATCGCCAACCCGCGTTTCGGCCGCGGTCACCGTGACGTGCTGTCCCGGGTGGTCGCAGCCCTGCGAGGACGCGGCGTCGCGCCCGAGATCGCCACGACCGAGGGGCCGGGTCATGCGACCGTGCTCGCCCGGGAGGCGGTGGAGCGCGACGGACGCGGCTACCTCGTCGCCGTCGGTGGCGACGGGACCCTCCACGAGGTCGTCAACGGCGTCGTCGACGCGGACACGGGCGAGCTGCGCCGGGCCGACCCGGTCGTCGGCGCCGTCGGCGCCGGCACCGGCTGCGACCTGCTGCGCACGTTCGGACTGAACCGAACACCCGAGATCCTGGCCGAGCACCTCAGCTCCGACGCCACGATGCGCATCGACCTCGGCCGGGTCCGTGTGACCGGTCCCGGAGGGATCGCGAGGAACCGCGTCTTCGCCAACGTCGCCGAGGTCGGGTACGGCGCCGAGGTCGTGGCGCTGGCCAACCGGCTGCCGCAGGTGCTTGGCAAGGCCCGCTACGGCATCGGGATCGTCGGGACGGTGACGCGGTTCCGGCTCGTGGATGCGACGGTCACGGTCGCGTCAGGACAGGTCACCCAGCCGCTGTCGAACGTGATCGTCGCCAAGGGCCAGTTCTTCGGGGGAGGGATGATGGTCGCGCCGAGGGCGTTGCCGAGCAACGGCAAGTTCAACGTCCAGGCCTGGGGCGGTCAGCCCGTCGACGTGATCCGTGGCGCCCGGCAGCTGAAGACCGGCGCCCACCTGCGCCGTGACGACGTCCGGGAGTGGCAGTCGGCGACCGTCGAGGTGTCGGCGGCACGGCCCCTGGTCGTCGAGGCCGACGGCGAGGTGCTCGGGCGCTCGCCGGCGAGCTTCGACGTGCTCGCCTCGGTCCTGCGGTTCAAGCTGTGATGTCCCGTGCGTCGGCCCGGACCAGCGCGTCCCTAGGATGCTCACGCGCGGTGTGTGTGAGGAGGAGCCCTCGTCATGACCGGTGATCGGCTGGAGGGCGCGCAACGCGCCCTGGAGGAGCAGGGGCTCGACGCGCTGCTCGTGGGGCCGAGCCCGGACCTGCGGTATCTGGTCGGATACCACGCCCTTGCGTTGGAACGCCTCACCCTGCTCGTCGTGCCGGCGCGCGGGGAGCCGACGTTGGTCGTCCCCGAGCTCGAGGCACCGCGGGCGCGCGACAGCGGGGCCGCCGACGCGGTCGCCCTGCGCAGCTGGAGCGAGACCGAGGATCCCGTCGGGGTCGTGGCCGACCTCTTGACCGGTGCCGGCGCAGCCGCGGGGCGGCTGGCGGTCCAGGACCGCCTGTGGACGGTGTTCACCCTGCGCCTCCAGGCGGCGTTGCCATCGGCCACCTGGCTGCCCGGCTCCGCGGTGATGCGTCAGCTGCGCATCCGCAAGGCACCCGACGAGGTCGCGGCCCTGCGCGCCGTCGGTCGGGCGATCGACGACGTCCATGCCCAGGTGCCACCGCTGTTGCGACCGGGCCGGACCGAGGCCGAGGTCGCACGCGACATCGCGACGCTCATCCTCGAGGACCACGACGAGGTCAACTTCGTCATCGTTGCTGCGGGTCCGAACGGCGCCTCCCCCCACCACGAGCCCGGCGACCGCCCGCTCCGCGCCGGCGACGCGGTCGTGGTCGACATCGGCGGGACGCGACGGGGCTACTGCTCGGACGAGACGCGCGACTACGTGGTCGAGCGGCTCCCCGACGGCTACGCCGAACTGCATGGTGTCCTCGAGGCGGCCCAGGAAGCGGCAGTCCGGGCGGTCCGCCCGGGCGTTGCCGCCGAGACGATCGACGCCGTCGCCCGCCAGGCGATCGCCGACGGCGGCTACGGCGAGTACTTCGTGCATCGCACGGGGCACGGCATCGGGGTCGAGGAGCACGAGGACCCCTGGATCGTGGCCGGCAACCGGGAGGTGCTGGAGCCGGGTATGGCCTTCTCGGTCGAGCCGGGCATCTACCTCCCCGACCGCTACGGCGCGCGGATCGAGGACATCGTGGTCGTCACCGACGACGGGGTGGAGCGGCTCAACCACCGGCCACGCACGGTGGTCGTGACCGGATGACCGACGTCGAGGTCCGACGCGCACGGATCGAGGAGATCCGCACCCTCGCGGCCGAGTACCTGCGGGAGCAGCAGGAGCTGTTCGGCGAGCCGTCGAACGCGCCCCTGCCCTCGGGCGGGATCTTCTGGCTGGCGGTCGACACGGAGTCCGAGCAGCCCCTGGGGTACGCGGCCGGCACACTCCGTCCGGCGGGGTGCACGATCGGCCCCGTCTTCGCGCGCCCCGAGGCGCGGCGGCGGGGCGTCGGCGAGGCGCTGCTCCAGGCGATCCGGGCGTGGGCCGAGGACACGCGCGTGCCGGTCGTGGAGATCTCGGTGGTGGCCGACAACGAGGCGGGCCTCGCCTTCCTCGAGGCGCTCGGGTACCGGCCCCGCCGCGTGCTGATGTCCCTCACGCCCTCGGACGCCAAGCCCCGGCCCACAGACCGCGACACGGACTGGTCGTGACCGGCCCCGACGGTGGCGTGCCCGACGTCACCGCGCACGAGCGTGCAAGGATGCGAACCATCCGACATCTGCTCGCCGGCGGCGGGGTGGTCGGGGTCGCCGCCGCCGCCGGCGTGGCGGCCCTCGGCGGGTCCGGGCAGGCCGGGCTCGTCGTCCTGCTGCTGGTGTGGGCGTTCGCGGCCTCGGTCACCGGGTTGTACGGGCTCGTGATGGGGTTCCTGGACGACGCCCGCCGCCGACCCGTCGGGCGGCGACGGGTGGTGACCGCCGTCGGGCTCCTGGTTGGGGGCTTCGTGCTGCTGCTGATGGCCTTCGGCGCGGCCGCATGACACCGGTCGGGAGCGTTGCGCCTCCACGCGGCCCCGGCCGGGGTCTCGTAGCATCTGCGGTCGATACCGGACCGGGCGCCGTGCCGGAGGGACCGTGAGCAGCACCGCTCCGACCGCATCCGCGGCGGCCTCCGATCCGACGCCGGCGCGTGGGGTCCTGCTGGTCGCCGACCGCGTGATCACGCTCGGGCACGCACGCACCGATGCTCGCGCGATCCTCGTCCGTGGGTCACGGGTGGTGTGGGTCGGCGACGACCCGGAGCAGGCGCCGCCCCACCATGCCCGACACGACCTGGCGGGCTGCGTCCTCGGGCCGGCCTTCGTCGATGCCCACGCCCACCTCACGCCCACGGGCCTGTCGTTGACCGGTCTCGACCTGACCACCGTCCGTTCCGGCGAGCAGCTGCTCCACGCCGTCGAGGTGTACGCGGGGCAGCACACCGGGCAGGTCCTGTGGGGGCACGGCTTCGATCCGCACCGCTTCCCCGACGCGCTGCCGGACCCCGACCAGCTCTCCCGCATGGCGGGTGGGCGTGCCGTGTTCCTCTCGCGCATCGACGGCCACGCGAGCCTCGTCGATCGGCAGACGCTGTCCATGGCCCCGCTGGCCCGCGCCGAAGGGGTGGAGCGGAGGCCCGACGGCCAGGCCACCGGGCTGCTGCGCCGCGAGGCCAACCAGATCGTGCGGCGGTGGAGTGTCGGGGCGATGGACGCCGACGAGCTGGACAGCGCAAGGTCCGCCGCGGTCACGGCGGCAGCCGCCCAGGGCATCGGCTCGGTCCACGAGATGGGTGGCCCCGACATCATGGGCCTCGAGGACTTCGATGCCTGGGTCGACGGAGCGTGGGCGATCGAGGTCATCCCCTACTGGGGCGGCTTCGACCTCAGCATCCCGGTGTCCCGCGACCAGCGCCACGCGGGCGGGGACCTGCTGCTCGACGGCTCGCTCGGGGCACACACGGCGGCGCTCAGCGATCCCTACTACGACCGGCCCGACACCTCCGGCCACCTCGAGCACGACGACGACACGCTCACCGAATGGTTCCTCGAGGCGACCCGGGCCGGCCTCCAGGCCGGGGTCCACGCCATCGGAGACGCCGCACTCCGCCAGGCGGTGCGGTGTTGGCGCGCGGTCGAACGCCACCTCGACGCCGAGGGCCAGGGCGACGCTGTGCGTCGGCTGCGAAACCGCGTTGAGCACGGACTGGTCGTGCCGCCCGACGTCTTGGACGACATCGCCGACCTCGGGCTCGTGATCTCGGCCCAGCCGGTGTTCGAGGAGCTGTGGGGCGACGAGGGCGGCATGTACGAGGTGCGGCTCGGGCCGTCCCGGGTCGGGTGGACCAACCCCTACCGGGCGCTGGCGGACCGGGGTATCGGGATCGCGTTCGGCTCCGATGCAAACGTGACGACCATGGACGCGTGGGCGGCCGTGCACGCCGCCGAGCGCCGTCGTCGCCCGGAGCACGCCGTCAGCCGGCTCGAGGCGGTGTCGATGTCCACGCTCGGTGGGCGATACGCCGCCCGCCAGGAGCGCTACGTCGGCGTCGTGCGTGCCGGCCAGCGGGCGGACCTGGTCGCCTTCGAGGGGGACCCCTACGCCGCCGACGATCCGCGCGGCTCGCGGTGCGTGCTGACCATCGTGCACGGGCGCGTGGCCCACGGCTCGGCACCACCCCTGCCAGCCGCGGCCGGCCGCTGACCGCCGTCCGCCGCGCGGCACGCGCAACCTCACCCGCCGACCCGGCCTGCCGGCTTGACGCGTCCGCTCGGCACTGGTTGCTTGACCTGTGCGGCGGCGGCCCGAGATGTCAGGCAAGGGGGCGGCCGGTCGCACGGGGCCTGGAAGGGGTCCGGTGAGGCTGAGGAACCTCCTGACGTCGACGCGCCCGTCGCGGCGACCATCCGCTCAGTAGACAACGTGACCGGTCCCGCCGTACCAGCCGGTCACGGCCCCAACGGCGGAGTGTTCGCCCGTTCTCAGGGGGCCCCGGACCGCCAGGTCCGGGGCCCCGGGAGCGACTCCGGCACCGCCACGTCGAACGAGCTCTCGGCCGACGGTTGCGCCCGGCTTGCCCCTCTGGTACGAAGCGCGCCCGCGCAGGACCCGGGAGCCGCGCAGACCCGCTCAGGAGCATGCCGGTGGCAGCGCGCAGCACGACGCGCCGCGACGACGAGGACGCTCTGGACCCCGTCGAGGCCGCGGACGTCGATGAGCTCGACGACGAGGAGGACGACGGCGCTCCGGACCTCGACGCCGACTTCGACGAGGCGGCTGCGGCCCTCGACGACGACCTCGATGACGACGGCGAGATCGAGGACGCCGACAGCCTCGAGGAACTGAGCGAGTCGGACGAGCTGGCCGAAGCCGACGACGAGGCCGCACCCGAGCTCCCGCCCGAGGCCGTGTTCGACGACGACGACGCGGAGATCGTCGCCGTCGTCGCCGCCGTGGAGGACGACGCGGACGACGACATCGACGGGCTGCGCGAGGGCGAGTTCGTGTGCCGTTCCTGCCACATGGCCAAGCGCGAGACGCAGCTCGCGGACAAGCGGGCCCTGCTGTGCCGGGACTGCGCCTGACGTGACACCACGCCTGGCAGCGGCCCTGGCCCCGATGCTGGCTGCCGCTTCCGGGCTGTCCGTCCTCGTGGCCCATCCTCCGGTCGGGTGGTGGTGGGCGTCGTTCCTCGCGGCCCCGTTGTTGCTGGCCGCACTGGCCAGCGACGCGCGGGACGCGGACGCCAACGGTCGGGGGGTGCGCGCAGGCCGGCTCGGCCTCCTCGCCGGGGCCGCGACGTTCGCACCCATGCTGTCCTGGTTGATCCTTCCCGCCGGGATCGTGGGGTGGGGCCTCCTGGCGCTCGTGCAGGCCGGGTGGTTCGCGGTGCTCGGGCTCCTGCTGCGACCCGCCCTGGACCACCCCGCGCTGCCGCTCGTGGCGGCCGTCGCCTGGACGGGCATCGATGCGTGGCGGGCCATCGTGCCGCTGAACGGCTTCGAGTGGGGGGCCATCGCCTACGCGCACGTCGACGGATCGTGGCTGCTCCCCGTCGCGCGGCTCGTGGGTGGGCGGGGGATCACCTTCCTGGTCGTGCTCATCGGTGCCGCGGGCTTCGTGATCGTCCGCCGGACCGTCCTCGCGCTGCGCGATCGCGACGGTGGGCCGGTCGACTCGGCGTTGGGTGTGGTGCGAGGGCCGGTGCTCATGCTCGTCGGCGGGCTGCTCGTGTCGGTGGTGGCGACGATCGAGCCGCCGGCGGAGACCGGCGAGATGGACGTCCTGGTCGTCCAGGGCAACGAGATCCGCCAGTGGATCGAACAGCCCGCCGACCCGCCGCTGGCCATCACCACGAACATGCGCGACCTGACGGTGCAGGCGGTGGCCGAGGGGGGGCGACCCGATCTGACGGTGTGGCCCGAGTCAAGCATCGACCGCGACCCGGACAGCCCACGGGGCGCCCCCCTGCGGCCGCTGGTCGACGAGGCCGCCGCAGCCGCCGGGACGTTGCTCGCCGGCGCGACCCTGGACGGCCCCGACCCGGCGGAGAACCGCTACGTCGTGGCGGTCGTGTACCAGGACGGCTTCGACGAACGTGACCGCTACATAAAACGTCGACTTGTCCCGTTCGGTGAGTACATCCCGGCCCGGCCGTTGTTCGAGTGGTTCCCTCCGCTCGACCAGATCCCGCGGGACACGATCCCCGCCGAACAGCCCCAGGACCTCCACGTCGGCGGCGTCGACATCGCGCCCGTCATCTGCTTCGAGACCGTGTTCACCCACGTCGTCCGGACCCAGGTACGTGGCGGGGACCGCGACGCGCAGGTCATCGTGACACTGACCAACAACGCTTCGTTCGGGGACAGCGCCCAACCCGACCAGCACATCGCGCAGAGCCAGCTGCGAGCGGTCGAAACCGGCCGATGGGTCGTCCACGGCGCGCTGTCGGGTTCGTCCGCGTTCGTGGCGCCCGACGGTTCGGTCGACCAGGCGACCGGACTGTACGAGCTGGCCACGATCCGTCGCACGGTGCCGTTGGTCGAGGGAGCGACGCCCTACCTCGCCCTCGGCGACGTGGTCGGGTGGACCACCCGGCTGCTCGCGATCGCGCTGGCCGGGCTCGCGCTGTTCACTGCCAGGGCCCGGCGCCGGCAGGGCAGCCGGTAGCCTCCGCCGGGTGCGGGCAGCTCCGCCACGCCCCCGTCGTCCAGCGGTCCAGGATCCCACCCTTTCAAGGTGGTGACGCCGGTTCGAATCCGGTCGGGGGTACGAGGTAGACGTGCGGGTCAGGGGCGGGTTCCCGCCTTGGCCCGCCGGAACCGGCCGCGGTGTGCCCGTGGTGTGCCAATCGGAGCGGACGCGGCCGGGGCTGTTGGTCCCATGCACAACGGGACCCGCGTCTCATGACTCGGGCCGGCGCCACCTCGATACTCCAGGTTGTGGCGTTGCTGCTGTGTCTCAGCCACACGCAGGGGGCTTGGGGGGCGCGCAGCGCAGAGCGGCCGTCCTCGGGTGCGTCGGGGGCGGCCGCTCTGGCGAGTCGCAGGGCGGCGCCCACGACGGCGCCCCGGCCACGGGGGGACCGGGGCGCCTATGCGGCTCAGGCGCAGGGGGACGCAGCCTGGCCGCTGGTGGTGACCTCTTGATCAGCCTCGTGCATAGTGTTCCTGCTGTCAACTGTTGAGGTGGGAGACAGCATCTTGCCGCTCGTTCCTGCCATGTGGCTGTCAGCCCATCCTTCGAGGTGGGGGAGGCCGGTAGGCTGGCGCGTCACCTCGTCCGCCAGGAGCGTGCCTTGGCCACCAAGATCGAGACCCAGATCCCCGTCGAGCGCCAGAAGGCGGCGCAAGCGGCGGGCAACTTCGAGCTGGAGGACCTGCCGGGGCGGCTGAAGGAGCCGGACGCGGCCGTCCGGGTCGGCAAGGCCCCCAAGCAGGACAAGGCGCTGAAGTCCGTCCGGTCGCTCAACGGCATCACCAAGCTCACGCCGGGACAGGTCATCGCCAACTACGGGCGGTCCGAGTCGCGCTGGGCCACGGCCTACCAGAAGCGCCGGGCCGGGGTCGCCGACTTCCACGAGCTGCTCAGCTACGCCCGGCAGATCATCGGCCTGAACGACGACGGCGACATCCTCATCTGCCTGATGGGCCACGCCGGCCAGGGCCCGTGCATCCCCCTGTGGGTGCCGCGCGACGAGGTGACGCTGACGGTCCAGCCCAACGACATCATCCTCCGCTTCGACGACATGACCTTCGACTGGTGACGAGCTACGCGCGCGAGCTGGCGATCGCGCACGAGCTCGCCGACCTCGCCGACGGGCTCACGCTGCCGGCCTTCCGTGGCGACCTCGAGGTGGCCACCAAGGACGACGGCACCTGGGTGACCGCGATCGATCACGAGGTGGAGCGCAGCGTCCGCCGCGCCTTGCGCCAGCGCTGCCCCGACCACGCGATGCTGGGGGAGGAGGACGGGCTCGATGGGCCGGAGGACGCCCCCACCTGGATCGTCGACCCGATCGACGGGACCACGAACTTCGTCAAGGGAAACCCGATCTTCGCCACCCTCATCGCGCTCCAGGTCGACGGGGTGGAGGTGGTCGGGGTCGTGTCGGCGCCGGCACTGGGTAGCCGCTGGGACGGTGTCCGGGACGGGCCGGCGCGACAGGACGGGCGGGAGGTACGCGTCAGCGGGGTGAGCGATCTCGCCGACGCCGAGGTGGCCTTCGGTGGACTGCGCTACTTCCGCGATCGCCGCCTCGAGGCCGCTGTGCGGGCGCTCACCGCCCGGACACGACGGCAGCGCGGGTACGGCGACTTCTGGCAGCACTGCCTCGTCGCCGCTGGCAGCACCGACGTCGCGGTCGAGGCCCAGGTCAATCTGTGGGACCTCGCCGCCGTCAAGTGCGTCGTCGAGGCCGCTGGCGGGCGCTTCACCACGCTCGACGGTGACGTCACCGCGGACGGGGGGTCGGCCGTGAGCAGCAACGGCCACCTCCACGACGAGGTGCTCGCGATCATCCACGGTGCGCGGTGACTCCTCCTCGGCGCCCCGCCTCCCCGGCGTTAGGCTCGGGCGTGATGAGCCACGAGCCCGACTTCGACCCCGCGACGCCCCTGCGGCTGCTTGACGTCGACGCCGCCCCGCCCGGCACGTTCGGCGAGCTCGAGCCCGCCCACCCGCCGCTGATCGACGGCGAAGGTCGGGTGCGGTTGTCGTTCAGCCGCATCGACACCTACCGCACGTGTCCGCGCCAGTTCCGCTACGCCTACGTCGACCGGCTGCCGGGCAAGCCCGGACCCCACCTGTCGTTCGGGTCCTCGATCCACACGGCGCTGGAACGCTTCTACGACCGCAAGCTGCCGGAGTGCCCACCCGAGGAGGAGCTGCTCGGCTACCTCTACGACGCCTGGGACACGACGGGCTTCGCCGAGCTGCCGCGCGACGAACAGGTGTCGTTCTACCGGCACGCGCAGGAGGTCCTCCGGCGCTACCACCGCCGCGTGGCGCCGCGATACCGCCTCCCGGCGGCGACCGAGGCGTGGTTCGAGGTGCCCGTCGGCTTCGAGGCGACGGTGGTCGGCTCTATCGACCGCGTCGACGTCGACGACGAGGGACGTTTCCACGTGGTCGACTACAAGACCAATCGCAAGGTCCGCGACCGGCAACGGGTGGCGGGGTCGCTCCAGCTGGCGCTGTACGCGCTGGCCTGTCGCCACCTGTTCGGCGCATTGCCAGCGACGGTGTCGCTCGACTTCGTCGTGGCCGGGGTCGAGGTGACCGTGTCCCTCGACGAGCTCGACCTCGACGCGGCGCGGCAGGCCGTGCTGGACACCGCCGAGGCGATCCGTGCCGAGCAGTACGCCCCGACGCCGAACCGGCTGTGCGACTGGTGCGACTTCCGGTCGCTGTGCCCGGCCTGGGCCGGCGAGGGGACCGAGGCCCTCGGTCCCGCGGTGGAGCAGCTGCGGACGCTGCGCCGGCGGGTGGAGCGGGACGTGCGCGAGCTGCGCGAGCTCGAGGCCGGCGTCGCACGTGTGGCCGAGGAGCTCGACACCGCCGACGGTGGGGGCGACGTGCGCGCGTCCTGAGGGACGATGCTCGCACGTCGACGGCCGCCGGGACGGCGCTACTCTCACGCCCCTGGGACGGGCGGCACGAAAGGCACGGCTGATGGGGCAGAAGGTCACCGAGACCGCGTTGATCGCGGCACCCATCGACACCGTGTGGACGACCATCATTGATCTCGAGGCGTACCCGAGCTGGGCCGAGGGAGTGGTCGAGGCCGAGGTGCTCGAGACCACCGACGAGGGCTACCCCGAGCGGGCACGGTTCCTCGTCGACGCCAACGTGGCGGAGGTGCGCTACACCCTGCGCTACTCCTACGAGGACTACGACGTGCGTTGGGAGCTCGTCGAGGGTGACACCATCTCGCAGCTCGACGGCAGCTACGAGCTGTGGGACGAGGACGGCGGCACTGGTGTCCGGTACTCGCTCGAGGCCGACATCGACCTCCCGGTACCGGGCTTCATCAAGAAGCGGGCGGCCAGGCAGATCATCGAGCAGGGCCTGCACGGCCTGAAGGAGCGCGCCGAGGAGGAGGGGTAGGTGCCACGGGACGAGGTCGAGGCGGCCTACTTCGCGCTCCTTCGGGCGCGCGAGGAGCTGGCCGCGCTGCGTCGCTTCGACGAGTACCTCGCCGACGAGGCGCGGCGGCTGCGCCGATTCGTCCGCGAGGGCGAGGCGCTGGCCGACAGCGTCGAGCGCAAGCTGCTCCGCCGCCTCCAGCACACCGACACGCCCCTGGCGGACGCCGTGAAGGTGCGCCTCGCGGTCATCGGCGACGAGCAGGCCCGACTCCCGGACCGCATCGCCGCGGCCGAGGCGTTCGTCGACGAGTCCGAGCGCGACCACGCGGCCCTCAAGCACCGACGCTGATCGGGGCAGGCTGGTGTACCGGGACGATCCGCTGGACGACGAGCTCGAGCTGCGGGCCATCGTGGGGGACGAGGACGTCGATGCCCTCGAAGACCGTTCCGACGAGCTCGATCGCGATCCGGTGGAGGTGGCCCTCGAGGTGTTGCGGGTGCTCCAGGGCTGGGTTGACGACGAGGCCGCCGGGCGTTGGTTCCACCAGCCGCAGAAGCGGTTGGACGGTCGCTCGCCCCTCGGTGCGCTGCGTGCGGGCGCGCTCGAGGAGGTCGAGGACGCGGCCCGGGCGTGGGTGGCCGCGCAGGGTTGAGCTCGGCGCACGCGGGCGCGCGCCCGACGTGCGTGCACGACGCTGCGGCGGAGGCGCTACGCTGCCTGCTCTGGTCGTCGCGGCCTTTCTGGCCACCGCACGACAGCGCAGCCACTCCACGATCACCGAGGTAGTCGAAGCTCATGCCCACTGGACACGTCAAGGTCTACTTCCCCGACCGCAACTACGGCTTCATCACCACGAGCGACGGGCGTGAGGTGCACGTCGCCGGGGACGTCGTCTCCGGCGACGGGCTGCGGTCGGGCGACGAGGTCGAGTTCGAGGTCAGTGAGAACGAGGGCGGGCAGCGGACGGCCACCGAGGTCACGGTCACCAAGAAGGCGCCGGCGGACAATCCGGTGGGGCGCACGATGATGCCGCCGCCGTCGTGGGAAGAGCTCGAGGAGCGCGAGCGCCAGCGTCGGATGGCGCGTCGCCGCCGCCGGTAGGCGCCGGCGCGGATCGTGTCGCCGCCGCCGGTAGGGGCGGGGTGACGTCCCAGGCTCGGGGTACCGTTGGGGGTGGCGCGAGCAAGGGGAAGGGCCGGTGCGAGTGGTAGCTGCGGCCGCTCCTGCGACCACGGCCCCGGTGCGTGAACGGGATCCGGTCACCGACAACGACGTCACGCCGGACGCCCCCTGGGACGTGATCGTCTGGGACGACCCGGTCAACCTGATGTCGTACGTGGTGTTCGTGTTCCGCCGGGTGTTCGGCTACCCCGAGGGCGTCGCGCGCAAGCTCATGCTCGAGGTCCATCACCAGGGCAAGGCGCTGGTCGCGTCCGAGCCGCGGGAGCAGGCCGAGATGTACGTCCAGCAACTGCACGGGTACGGGCTGCAGGCGACGATGCAGAAGAGCTCGTGACCCGCTCGTTCAAGCGCCACGGCGAGCGGATCCGGATGCAGTTGCAGCCGGTCGAGGTCGAGCTGTTGCGCGAGATGCGTGATGGCCTGCGGGCATCCCTGGAGCGCGGGGCAGGTGACGACCCGGTCGTCGCGCGGTTGTTCCCCCGCGCGGTCGAGGGTGACCCGGCAACCGACACCGAGCTGCGCGAGATGTTGCGCGACGACCTGCTCGCGGACCGGCTGTCCGGGCTGGACGAGCTGACGTCGCTGCTGGAGCGGGGCACCCACCACCGTGGGTTGTTGCGGGTCGATCTCGCCGACGACGAGGCGGTCGTGGTCCTCGGGGTGCTCAACGACCTGCGTCTCGCGGTCGGCGCCCGGGTCGGGATCGAGGAGCTCGACCGCTCCGAGGTGGCCGATGACGACCCCCGCGCCTATCGCCTGGCGGTGATGGACCACCTGGCGTGGCTCCAGGAGCAGCTGCTCGCGGTGCTCGATCCGCCGGCGGTGCGCGTGTACGACGAGCTCCGGCCGGAGGACCTCTAGGTGAAGCTCGGGATCGGCATCAGCGAGGACCTCCCGGTCCCCGTCCAGCAGCGGCTTGCCGCGGACGTCGAGGCAGCCGGGTTCGGGTCGCTGTGGACCAACGAGGCGTCGGGGCGCGATGCGCTGCTGCTGTGTCAGGCCTGGGGTGCGGCGACCACCAACCTCGACGTCGGGGTGGGTGTGGTGCCGGTGTGGACACGGTCGGCGGCGCAGCTGGCGATGGCGTGCGCGACGCTCCAGGAGGCCACCGGTGGCCGCTTCCTGCTCGGGATCGGGGTCAGCCATCCGGCGACGATGGGCCCGTGGCACGGTGCCGAGGTCGTGAAGCCGCTGACGGCGGCACGCGAGACGCTCGAGGTCCTGCGACAGCTCGAAGGGGGAGACGCGTCGGACGTGGTGGGGGAGGTGGTCTCGTCACAGCGGTTCCGCCTTCGGATCACCCCGCGGCCGCCGGCGACCCGTCGCTACCTGGCCGCCATGGGGCCACGGATGTTGGCGCTGGCCGGGACGGCCGCCGACGGAGCACTGCTCAACTGGGCCGGCCCGGAGGAGGTCGCCCGCGCCGGTGGGGTCGTGCGGGAGGCTGCCGTCGAAGCGGGCCGGGATCCGGCCCAGGTCGAGGTGGCGGCGTATGTCCGTGTCGCTGTCGCCCCCGACCGCGATCGGGCTCGGGCGGCGCTGGCGCGCGAGGTGGGCCGCTACTGCGCGCTGCCCGCCTATGCCGCCCACCTCGAACGGCAGGGCTTCGGCGCGGCGGTGGCCCGAGCCAAGGAGTCGCATCGGGCCGGTGCGGACGACGCCGGCCTGGCCGAGGCGCTCGGTGACGACGTGCTGGGTCGGCTCGGGTGGGCCGGTGACCAGGGCGACGATCCGGGGCCGACGCTCGCCGGCTATGCCGACGCGGGGCTCGACCACCTCGTGGCGCGGGTCGTCGTCGCCGGCGATGACCCGGTGGACAGCATCCACGCCGTCGTCCGGGCCCTGGATCCTTTGACGCCGGCGGCCGGCTGAGCATCCGCGACCCGTCAGCCGCCTGAGGGATGGTCGTCGTGCGAGCGGCGCGAGACGCGCGTGGCGGCCCGCGTGAGCAGCACGTCCGCGCGGTAGCGCAACGTCGGGTCGATCCGGGTCAACGACGCGAGGCGCATCCGTGCCTCCCGCAGGAGCTCGACGTCGGTGCCCGCGACCGCCTCGATGTCATCGAGGCAGCAGTGCTCGTCCCTGGTCGTGTGGGCCAGCCCGACGACGAACGCGGTCAGCCAGGCGGCGCAGTCCGCGCTGCGGCGGTGCTCGGATCGGCTGTCGGCCGGGATCAGTGCCGCGTCCACAGATCGATCCCGGACCGTCGATTGGTCGTTCGCCATGCGCACCCTCCCTGGAGACGGCCCGAAGGCCGGTGGGTGCGCCGGGGTCAGGAGCGCCATGGGTGCGCCGGGGTCAGGAGCGCCTCGCTACACAGGATCAACAGCGGGCCAAGAAGATAGCGATGGCATCCCGGCTCGGCCACGGTCGTGCTGCAGCGGCCCCCCGCAGCGCGGTACGCGCCCGGATCGGCTCACGCGAGCGGGTCGATCTCCCCACGGACGACGGCTCGAGCGACCTCCTGGAGGCGCAGGTTGCGGTCCCGGGCGTAGGTCCGCAGCGCGTCGAGTCCGATGTCGAGCGACGTGCCGTGTCGGCCGGCGAGCACTCCCTTGGCCTGTTCAACCACCACGCGATGGGTCAGCGCGTGCCGGAGCTGGCCCGTCAGCTCGTCGGAGGCGCGTTGGCGTCGGGACGCGACGGCATAGGTGGTGGCGAGATCCGCCAGCAGCTGTCCCGTGTCCTGCCAGTCGTCGGGACGCTCGAGGGGTCGGTCGCGGTAGACGCCGAGTGCGCCGATCCGGTCGTCGTCGAGCGGCATGGGGAACCCTGCGACCCCGCGGATGCCGACATCGAGGGCGATTTGGGCGAAGGCTCCCCATCCTTCGGCGTCGTGCAGGTCGGTGACGGCCACGACCTCACCGGTCCGATAGGCATGCCCGACCGGGCTCGCGACCGACACCGACTCGAGCGCCTCGACGTGGGCCAGCACGTCCCCCGCGACGCCGACGAAGGCCAGCCGGCCCTCGTCGTCGGCGACGCTGAGCGTCGCCCCGGTGACGGGCAGCAGCTCGACCGTGGCCTCGGCGACCTCCTGGAGGGCGTCCTCGACCGAGTAGTCGTGCACGATCGTGCGCGCGAAGCGGGCAAGCGTCTCCTGGAGGCGCTCAGCACCGGTTTCGTGGTCTGGGCTCATCGAAGGGCTCCCGTCCCGGCGTGCACGCCCGGGAGAGGCCCAACCCCGCCACCAGCCGTTGAGCGGCCAGGGTAGTGCGTCGGATCAGGCCTCGTGGTCGTGACGGTCGGCCGGGCGCAGGAACGTTCGCGCCTCGGGGACGGACAGCAGCCAGGCGCCACCGAGGTAGGCCGCACCACCCGCGAGGCCGACGGTCAGCAGCTCGAGCAGGGGTGCGAGCTCGGGCAGGACCCAGCGGGTGCCCACGATCACCCCGGCGGCGAGCACACCGGCGACGACCAACCGGCCCGCCGTGCCGCCGCCGACGCGGACGCGTGCGTATCTGGCCACCACGGCACGGCGAAGCAGCCACAGCTCGAGCCAGGCGCCGACCGCCGACCCGATGGCGAGTCCGGCGGCGCCGAGCCGGAGCTGGTTGCCGGCGGCTTCCCGGAGCGGCTCGGCCGCGGGGGACAGGGTGGGGAAGGTGGCTCCTGCGAGGACCTGGAACCCGAGGGGTTGGGACAGGTCGACCTGGAGCTGGTCGAGGTTGAACATCAACGGGACGGCGACGAGCAGGGCGACCCCGACCCGCAGCGCGGCGATCGTCGCCGGGGTGCGGGGATCCCCGGTGGCGTAGAGCACGGACTGGAGGAGCCGGCTCGCGGCGGCGGGGACGAGTGCGACGCTGTAGATCGCCAGCACCACGACGACCTGGAACGCCGTTGCGGCGTCGAACTCGCCCCGGGCGAACAGCACGTCGACGATCACGTCGCCGAGCAGGACGTAGGCCACGGCCGTGCCGACCACGAAGAAGGCGCTGCGTGCCAGGCCCGCGTCGAGCCGCCGCCCGAGCAGGGCGCGGTCGGTGTCCGTCATCGCCGACAGCGACGGCAGCTCCGCGGCCGCGACGCTCATGCCGAACAGGGCGATCGGCAGCAGGTACAGCGACTGTGCGTACCCGAGGACGGCCACGGCACCGACGGCCAGCAACGAGGCGACGAAGAGGTCGAGCAGCGCGGCGACCTGGACGACTCCGCGGCCGGACACGATGGGCACGAACGCGCGCAGCACCTGACGGACGTCGCTCGAGCGGGTATCGAGCGACAGCCGCAGCCGGCCCCGGACCAGGCGTGCGACCGACGGCAGCTGGACGCCGAGCTGGAGCACGCCGCCCACCACGACCCCCCAACCGGCCGCGACCGCCGGCGACAGGATCCCGGCGCCGCCGATGGTCACGATCGCGGCGATGATCCCGACGTTCCACAGCACCGGGGCGACGTAGGACAAGAAGAAGCGGCGATGGGAGTTGAGCACCCCCAGGCACCAGGCGGAGAGCACCAGCACCCCGATCCCGGGGAACATGATGCGGACCAGCGTCACCGTCAGATCGAGCCGCTCCCCGGCGAACCCGGGCGTGAGCACCGTCGTCAGTGGTCGGGCGAACACGACGCCGAGCAGCACGAGCGCACCGGCGGTCGTGGCGAGCAACCCCACGATCGCTCCCGCGACCCGGCCGGCGTCCTCGTCGCGGCCCTCGCCGAGCAGCCGGCTGTAGGTGGGGATGAACGAGGCCGACAGCACGCCCTCGCCGAGCAGATTCTGGAGGAAGTTGGGGATCCGCAGCGCGGCACGGAACGCGTCGGCGCCGAGGTTGGCGCCGAGGAAGAACGCGAGCACCGCGTCGCGGGCCAGCCCCGACACGCGTGACAGGCCGATGCCGGCGGCCACCAGCGAGGACTGGCGTCGCATGTCGGAAGGGCCGCCGTCAGCGATCACGCAGCCTCGTGGGGATTGGCGTGGCGAGGCAGCCTACTTGCGTGGGGTCGCGCGACCGACGACCGGCCCCCGGCGACCGCTCAGCGCCAACGGGACGGGCGGTCACGCAGGCCGCCCACGCCGACCTCGTCGCACCAGGCGAGGAAGCGCTCGCGCGGCACGCCCGTCCATTCGAGCTCGTCGAGCCCCTCCTCGAGTGGGACATCGGTGACGAGCGTGGCCAGCTCGCGGTACAGCACGGCATCGTCGAACCGCTCGGCGAGCGTGGCCGCCAGCCGCGGGGCGCCGCGGACGTCGAGGTCCCACACGTCCGGGTCGCGGGGGATCTCCTCCAGGTGGGGGTAGCGGGACAGGAGCGCGGCCGCGGTCTTGGCCCCGAAGCCGGGCAGGCCGGGGATGCGGTCGGCGGTGTCGCCGACGAGTGCGAGCAGGTCGGGGACCGACCGGGGGGCGACACCGAGTCGTGCGATCACGCCGGCCTCGTCGAGGACTCGGTCCTGGCGCCGGTCGACCTGGACGACGCGCCCGGCGACGACCGCCTGCCCCAGGTCCTTGTCGGGCGTAAGGATGCGGACCTGCTCGACGTCGTCGGCGAACCGGGCCGCCCCGGTCGCCAGCGCGTCGTCGGCCTCGTACTCGGCCATCGACCACACCACCACCCCGAGTGCGCGGACGGCCGCCTCGACCCGGTCGAACTGGGCGAGGAGGTCAGGGTCGACCCCGGAGCCGTCCTTGTAGTCCGGGAAGCGGTCGTTGCGGAAGCTCTCGATCGGGTTGTCGAACGCGACCGCGAGGTGGGTCGGTGCCTCGCGGTCGTCGTCCAGGAGCCGGAGCAGGGTCGACACGACCCCGACGGTGGCCTTGACGTCCCGGTCCGCCGGGTCACGCCGGCCGGGCTGTCGCGAGAAGTGGGCGCGGAACAGCTCGTAGGTCCCGTCCACGAGGTGGAGTCGCACGGGGGGCATCCTGTTCGGTCCGCGTCACGCTACTCCGCGCCGCCGCCGCGTCGCCTCGATCCGCGTCACACCCCGCTGGTAGCGTTTCGACGCGACGGTCACGGTCCCGACGGGACCCCGCCACGGAGCATGGCACTCGTGGAACGCGGAGCACGCCGCAGGCTCACCGGCCGGCCGGTGGCGCACGTGGGTCCCGGTCTGGCCCGGTCTCCACAGCCCGTGCCCCCGTCCGCATGGGTCCTGCCCAACCCCGAGGAGGCCGACGAGGACGGCGTGGTCGGGGTCGGCGCGGATCTCGCACCGAGCACGCTGGTCGATGCCTACCGCCGCGGCGTGTTCCCCTGGCCGCATCCTGGGGTCCCGTTGCCGTGGTTCTCGCCCGAGCCCCGGGGCGTGCTGCGGCCGGGGGACCTGCGCCTGTCCCGCTCCCTGCGACGCACGCTGCGGCGCTGCGGCTGGCACACGACCATCGATGCGGGCTTCGACGAGGTGGTGGCTGCGTGCGCTGCGGATCGGGGCGAGGCCGGAACCTGGATCACGCCGGCGATGGAGCGTGCCTACCGACGGCTGCACGACCTCGGATGGGCACACAGCGTCGAGGTGTGGGACGGCGACCGGCTCGTCGGCGGGCTCTACGGCGTGCAGGTCGGGGGCGTGTTCACCGGCGAGTCGATGTTCCACCGCGCCAGCGACGCGTCGAAGGCCGCGATGGTGGACCTCCTGGCGCGGCTGGACGAGGCCGGGGGCGACCTGCTCGATGTCCAGATCACCACCGAGCACCTGCGGTCGCTGGGCGCCCGCGACATCCCTCGCGACGCGTTCCTCGAGGTCCTCGCGGCCGTCCGCGACCGGCCGGTCCGTCTGCACACCGAGCCCCGACCGGTGGCCCGCCTGGTCACGTCAGCCGAGGGACGTTGACCGCCCGTTGTGGCCCTGCACCCCGCCGATGCGGCACACTCGCGGTCACCAGGAGGCCGAACCATCGTGACGAACACCATCGACGGACCCACGACCATCGACCGGCGCTACCCCGACGAGGACTTCGAGGTCCGCGACCTCGGCCTCGCCGAATGGGGGCGCAAGGAGATCGGGCTGGCCGAGCGCGAGATGCCGGGCCTGATGGCGCTGCGCGAGCGCTACGGGGACGAGCAGCCGCTGGCCGGCGCCCGCATCGCGGGGTGCCTGCACATGACCGTCCAGACCGCCGTGCTCATCGAGACCCTGCAGGCGCTCGGTGCCGACGTGCGCTGGTCGTCGTGCAACATCTTCTCGACCCAGGACGAGGCCGCGGCCGCCGTCGCCGCCGCCGGGACGCCGGT
>CAZSQF010000015.1:0-22575 GCA_964608935.1 uncultured Actinomycetota bacterium
CGTCGGGGGCACGGTGCGGACCACCTTCAACACCGCGAACGCGCTGGCCGGGCGCCGGCCGGTCACGCTCGTCAGCGCGTACCGGCTGGAGGAGCGCCGCTACTTCGACCTCGACCCGGCGGTGCGGCTGCGGACGCTCGTCGACTACCTGTGGATGGAGACGCGCCCGCCCTACGACCCGCGGTCGTGGCTGCGACGCGTCGCGCTGCGGACGCCGAGCGCGCTCGTCCACGGCGAGGACCCGCGGGCCCACCGCTTCGACCTGTGGACCGACATCCAGCTGGTGCGCTGGATCCGGTCGGTGCGCTCGGGCACGATCGTGGCGACCCGGCCCGGCCTGAACGTGGCGGTGGCCCGCTTCGCTCGCCCCGGCGTCGTGCGGGTCGGCCAGCAGCACCTGCCCTACGAGTTCACCTCTGACGAGTTGTGGCAGCACGTCCTGCCGTACTACCGCCACCTCCATGCGCTCACCGCGGTGACCGAGGCCGACGCGGAGGCGCTGCGGCGGCAGCTGGCCGGCGCCGGCACGCAGATCGTGCGGCTGCCCAATCCCCTCGCGGGGATCGACCCGCCGACCTCGCCGCTGTCGCGCCCGTGCATCCTGGCCGCCGGCCGCTACAACCGCACGAAGGGGATCGACCTCCTGCTCGACGCGTTCGCGCAGGTCGTCGAGGACCACCCCGACTGGGAGCTGCGGGTCTACGGCCAGGCCAAGCCCGGCCAGATGGCCAAGGCGCGCCGGCAGGTCCGCGACCTCGGCCTCACCGACAACGTCCGGTTGATGGTGGTCACCTCACGGCTCGAGCTCGAGCTGTCGAAGGCGTCGATCTGCGCGGTCAGCTCGCGCTTCGAGGCGTTCGGGATGGTCATCATCGAGGCGATGAGCTGCGGCGTCCCGGTGGTGTCGTTCGACTGCCCCCACGGCCCGCGCGAGATCATCACCGACGGGGTCGACGGGGTGCTGGTGCCACCGGAGGATCCCGACGCGTTCGCGGCGGCGCTGCGCCGGCTGATCGACGACGAGGACGAGCGTCGGCGGCTCGGCGCCGCGGGCCTGCGCACCGCGGCCGACTACGCACCCGAGCGGGTCGTGGACGACCTCGAGGCCCTGCTCGCGTCCCTCGCCGGCGCCGACGGTCCCGCCGCGGCGGCTCACAGCAGCGGGGGGCGGCCGTAGCGGGTCAACCGCCACACCGTCCGCCACGCGATCGGCTGCCGGACCACGCTCCGCGCTCGTAGCCCGTCGGCCCACCCCCGCAGCGACGCGCGCCATGCCGCCCGGTCGCGGACCAGCGTCAGGCCGCACCACAGCAGCACGTAGGCGACCGCCACTGGCGCCGGCAGGTGCATCCGGGCCAGCAGCACGCGGTTGCGGGCGGTGAGGTGGTGGTAGGTCGCGTGCCGCGACGGGGCCGCGCCGGGGTGGTGGACCACCAGGTCGGCGGCGTAGCGGATGCGGTAGCCGAGGTCGATCATGCGCCAGGCGAGCGAGGTCTCCTCGTGGGCGTAGAAGAACCGCTCCGGCAGGCCGCCGGCGGCCTCGAATGCCTCGCGGCGCACGAGGCTCGCCCCGCCCAGGAAGGTCGTGACCCACGAGCTGCGGGCGGGGTCCCCGACCCGCAGGCGCGGCACGTGCCGGCGCTCGGTCCGGCCCGTGACGGGGTCGACCAGCCGCATCGAGACGGCTCCGAGCGACGGGTCGGCGGCGAAGTCGTCCAGCGCCCGGCGCAGGAGCCCGTCGTCGGCGAGCACCGCGTCGTCGTCGAGGAACAGCAGCACCTCCCCCGCCGACGAGCGGGCACCGAGGTTGCGCCCCCCGGGGATGCCGAGGTTGCGGCCCGGCCGCACGACCACGACCCCGTCCTCGACCTCGGGCGGGCGCGCGTCCTCGTCGGCGTTGCGGACGACCACGACCTCGACGTCGACGCCGCGCTGGCGCCGCACGGAGTCGATGGCGGCGGCGAGCTCGTCCGGCCGCTCACCCGTCGTCAGGATCACGCCGGCGACCTTCACTTGAGCCGGTCCGACGACAGGATCGTGACCGGATGGCCGAGGGCGACGACGAGCGCGACGGCGGCGACCGCGGCCACCAGCACCTGGGTGCCGACGACGGTGCCGAGCACGGCGTCGACGACGGCGACGGCGAGCACGAACAGCGACAGCTCGATCGCCCCGATCAGGCGGTGGACGGGCAGCAGGTCGAACACGCGCCGGAGCCGGCGGACGGGCCCGACCCGCGACCGGTGATCGCCGCTGCCCTCGCCGCCGGCGCTGGTCGACAGGCCGGCGCCGGCACGCGCGACCGTCACCAGATCCGTCTCGAGCTTGCCGAGGACCACCAGCAGCGCCCCGACCGCCCCCAGCACGATCCACCAGCTCGGCTCGGTCGAGGGCCCGCCGGCGGCCCGCAGCCCGAGGCCCACGACGACCGCTGCCTCCACGACGTGGTGGCCGAGCCGGTCGAGGTACACGCCGCCGGCGCTGGACACCTGCTTCCACCGGGCGACCTCGCCGTCGACGCAGTCGAGCAGGAGGTAGACCTGGATCAGGACCACGGCGACGAGCGCGGTGAGGATGCCCGGCCACGCCACAGCCGCTGCGGCGACGAGCCCGACCACGATCATGGCGAACGTGAGCGCGTTCGGCGTCGCGCGGGTGCCGACCAGCCACCGGGTCACGTGCAGCGACAGCCGGCGCATGTACAGCCGGCCGGCCCAGTGCTCGCCGCTGCGGCGTTCGAGCAGCGACCCCGGCTGGCACACCGCCCGGAGCTCAGCGATCGACGGTCGCGCAGAACTCATCAACCACCTCGTCGAGACGGGTCCGGTGGAGGGACAGGTGCTCGAGGATCGTGACCCGGTCGGGGCGGGTCGACGGGGCCTCGGCCACCGCGGTCGCGAACTGGTCGCGGGACAGCCCGAGGTCCTGCGGGTGCTGGGGCAGCCCGTGGAGGGCGAGCGCGGCGTCGAGCCGCCCGAGCTGGACGGCGTCCTCGCGCAGCCAGGTGGCGAACCGGGCTCCGAGCGCCACCTGCGCGCCGTGCAGCGCCGGCCCGCCGTAGAGCGCGTCGAGGGCGTGGCTGATCTCGTGACACGCGCCGCTGCACGGCCGGCTGCTGCCGGCGACGGCCATCGCGATGCCCGACAGGACCAGCGATTCGGCCAGGGTGGTGAGGAAGTGGTCGTCGTCGGGGCCGACGTGGAGGATCGCCTCGGCGGCGCTGCGCGCCATCGACACCGCCAGGCCGTCGACCCGCTCCTCGCGCACGTCGCGGGCCAGCTCCCAGTCGGCGATGGCCGACAGGTTGCTGAGCACGTCGCCGACGCCCGACGCGGTGTGCTCGGCCGGCGCGTCACGGACGTGGTCGATGTCGACGAACACCGCGATCGGGATGTGGACCCCGAACGACGCCTTGCGGCCGAAGCTGTCGAGCGAGGCGACGGGCGACGCGATCCCGTCGTGGGTCAGGGTCGTCGGCACGGACACGAACGGCAGGCCGAGCAGGCTGGCCGCGTACTTGGCGGCGTCCAGCGTGCGGCCGCCGCCGATCCCGACCAGCGCGTCGTGGTAGTCCTCCCGGAGCCGGCCGATCAGCTCCTGGGCGACCTCGACGCTGCCGCCCTCGATCGTGACCATGGTGGCGTCGGGCAGGCTGTCGCGCAGGTCGGCGGCGATGGCGTCGCCGCGGCCGGGGCCGACCGCGATCGCGACCTTCCCGCCCGACGAGATGCGGCCGTCGGCGAGCAGCGGCGCGAGCGACCCGACCGCGCCGGCGCGCACCTCGATGGCGACCGGGGCGGGGATGGTGCGGGCTAGGAGCGGCACGCGAGCCCCCTTGCGGTCTCGAGGTCGCGGTGGTCGTCGACCTCGACCCAGCTGAGCCGCCCGATCGGCACCGCGGCGCAGCTGCCGCCGGCATCAACGTAGGCCTGGAAGCCGTCCTCGTAGTACAGGCCCGGGTCGCGCTCGAAGGTGCGCTCGAGCGCGTCGGCGAGCGGCGCCGCGAGCCCCGGGTCGAGCAGGGCCACGCCGATGTACTCGCCGGCGGCGGTGTCCGGGTCGAGCTGCTTCGAGATCGTGGTGAGGTCGCCGGCGGCGGACAGGTGCACCTTCATCTCCTCGTCCCCGAGCGGCTTGACGTCGTCGACGGCGAGGAGCAGCGGGCTGCGGCCGCGCGCCGCCAGCAGGCGCTGTTCGACCTCGACCGGGTGCACGGTGTCGCCGTTGACGAGCAGCACGTCCTCGTCCCACCGGTCCCGCGTGAGCCACAGCGAATAGGCGTTGTTGGCGTCGGCGTGGCGCGGGTTGAACCGCAGCTCGATCGACATCTCGTGGCGCGCCTCGAGGTCGGGGGCCACGGCGGCGATGCGGTCGGCGGCGTGGCCGGTGACGACCGTCGCGTGGCGCACCCCGACCGCGCCGAGGTTGGCGAGGGCGAGCTCGAGGATGGTGCGGTCACCGTCGACGGGCAGGAGCGTCTTCGGCAGCGCGTCGGTGAGCGGCCGCAGCCGGCTGCCGCCGCCTGCCGCGAGCACGATCCCTCGCATCACAGCTCCTCTTCGTCGGCCACCTCGACGACCCCGGCCCGGGGCTCGGCCCTGACCCATCCGCCGGCCGCGTCGGCGACCGCCACGACCGCCACGACCGCGGCGAGGACCCACAGCACGGGCGCCACGACACCCGCAGCCGCCGCAGCGACGACCAGGAGCGTGCGCAGCTGCCACCCACCGAGGACGAGGCGTGCGACCCGGGTGGGCCCGGCCGGCCCGGTGGTCCTGCCACGGTAGACGAGGTCGTAGTGCCGGAACGCGAGCGCGGCCAGCGCAGCGTATGCCGCCGGTCCGGCGTCCTCGACGAGGACTCCCGCCCACAGGACGGTCCCGTACTCGAGCGCGCGCAGCAGCGGCGGGACGGTCCACGACCAGCGGCGGTCCGCGCGCCGGCCGGCGAGCGTCCCCACGGCGATCCCGACGACCACGGCCGCAATCACCACGGCCGCCACGCCGGCGCCGGCGCCCACCGCAGCAGCCACCACGCACGCGGCCAGCGCCGCGGTGGCGGGCAGCACCCCACCGGGCTCGGGCGAGCGCACGAGCCCGCCGGCGAGCCCGTCGTCGCGGAGGTGTGGCAGCACGTCGGTCACCATCGGCGGGCTCGCAGCACCCGGCCGGTCACGGTGTAGGCCGCGGCGAGCGCGCCCCAGCCGAGCAGGATCCAGAACGTCACGGTCGGCGTGGCGACCGCCGCGGTGATCGAGATGACCGCGAACCGCTCCCCGATGGGGAACACGATGATGCGCTTGCTCCACTTCAGCGCCGGCCGGTCCTCGGCGGCGGCCGCCGCCGACAGGACCCGGCCGGCGTCCGCCGGCTCGACCGCGACGTCGCCGGCCGCTGGGGCACCACTGCCCGCGGCGGCGCCCAGCGGCACGGGCGCGCGCACCCGGGGCGCCGGCCGGGCCGCGGCGAACGAGAAGTCGATGGCGTGGCGCACGACCTGGAACGCGAGCGCCGCCGCAGCCAGCGCCCAAACGCCACTTGCCCCCGTGCGCGCCGCGCCGTAGGCCAGCCCGGCATAGACGACGTACTCCTTGCCGCGGTCGAAGATCGCGTCGAGCCAGGCCCCGAACGACGAGAAGCTCTGGGTGTAGCGCGCCAGCTGGCCGTCGACGCAGTCGAGCGCGAACGCAACCTGGAGCGCCACCGCGCCGACGATCGCCGCGCCGCGCCCCCCGTGCGCGAACGCGCCGGCCGCGACCACGCCGACGAGCATCGACACGACCGTGATCTGGTTGGGCGTGAGCCCGAGCCGCGCGGCCCGGCGCGCGAGGAAACGCGTGTAGGGGCTGACGAAGAAGGTGGTGAAGAAGCCGTCCCGCGCCTTGACGGCCGCGTCGAGCCAGGCCCGGTCGTCGTCCACGGCGTCGCGGCGGCGCCGAGCGGCCGCGGCGTCCTCGGGTCCCGCAACCCGTGCGGCCGCCATGCTGCGGGCGTCGACCGCCCCCAGCCGCTGCCCGGAGGCGAGCAGGGCCGCCGCGAGCGTCTCGACCGGACCTTCTCCGACGGCACGTTCGAGCGCCGGTTCGCCCACCGCGGCTCGCAACCCGTCGATCGCACCCGGGAGCGCGGCGCACGCGCCGGCGTCGAGCATCACCGCACCGACCGACACCGTGCGACTGGCCACCGGCTGGTGCAGCGGGGACGACGCCTCGACCACGACGCCGCGGTCCACGCGCACGGCGCGCTGGGACGCCTCGGGACGGGGGCCAGCGGTGGTGACGAGCAGGCCGGCAGCCACACGCGGGTCGTGCGCCAGCGAGCGAACGACGTTCGGCGTCAGGACGGTCCGGGCGTCGACGAGCAGGACCGGCGCTCCGCCGAGGTCGGCCAGCAGCTCGAGCAGCGTGCCGAGGCTCGACGCCACCCGGACGAGCAGGCCGCTGGCGCCGAGCACCGCGGCGAGGTCGTCGGCGAGCTCGTCCCGCCACGCGCTGTCCGCGGCGCCGTCGGCCCCCGACGGTGGCCGGAGGACGATCGCGGTGCCTGCCGGGCCGTTCAGCACGCGTCGCTCATGACCCGCGCGAGGTCGCGCTCGACACCGCCGGCGTCCGCCGGGCACGGCGGCGGTGGCACGGGTGCGCCCGGGGGCTGGCGCAGGAGCGTGAAGTCGTCGCCGTAGGTGTCGTCGTCGAACGGCAGGACGTGCCAGTCCGACACCGGCGAGTCGTCGGGGACCTCGCCCCGGACGACGACGAACACCTCGGCGCCCTCCGCCGCCGCGGCGTGGACGTCGACGTAGGACCCGAGCTCGCCCAGCGGTGGCTGCAGCCGCCCGTCGCCGAGGTCCGACGCCGTCGCGGGGCACCGCGTCCAGTACTGGAGCTGGGGGTAGTTCACGGCGGTCGCGATGACGCACGGACCGCCGCCGAGGTGGGGGGCGAGGCCCTCCGCGATCGCCGCCGCCCGGTGCCGCGTGCCGATGTTGGTCACGCGATCGACGCCGTAGCCGATCTGCCACTGCAGCCCGACCAGGATGCCGAGCACGACGAGCGCCCGGAGCACGAGTCCGGCCGGATGCCCGCCCGCGAGGCGCCACAGCACGCCCACGCCCGCGGCGACCGCGACCGTCCCGAGCGCGAACGCCGGCATCAGGTAGCGCAGGTTCATCACCCCGCCGGCGAAGCCGTAGAACAGCACCAGCGGGATCGCCGCGACCAGCGCCGTCGCGGCCGGCCGGCGGCTCGCCCGGCCGGCGACCAGCGCCAGCGCGACCAGGACCGCGCTCGCCGCCAGCGCGAGCGAGGTCCGTGCCGGCGGCAGCTGCCAGGGCGCACCCGCCTCGACGTAGTCGCGCACGCACGAGCCCGCGCACCGCAGCTGGGTCTCGAGGCTGCTGAGGTACAGCGGGAGCAGGTTCACCCGGTCGGTGTCGACGCTGTACTCGCTCGCGCTCGACATCGTCTGGAGCGGGCCGAACCCGAACCGGACCGCGCCCTCGACGAACCACGCCACGAACCCGACGAGCCCGCCCGCTGCCGCGGCCGGCACGAACCGCGCGAGCGCGGTGGGCCGCAGCACGGCGAAAGCGATCGCGGCGCCGATGCCGATGAGCACGGCGTCGGGAGGCCGCACCAGCGCGAACACCAGGAACAGCCCGGCGACGGCCAGCCACGTGCGCAGCGTCGGTGTGGCGTCGTCACGTGCGAGCTGGGCGGCCACGCCGGCGACCGCGACGGCGAGCAGCCCCGACGGGAAGCTCGGCAGCACCTCGACGGCGTAGAACACCGTGACCCAGTGGCCGGCGAACAGCGCGGCCGCCAGCGCGGCCCACGGGCCGATGGTGCGGATCCAGGTCGCGAACGCAGCGACCAGCCCCGCCGCGCCGAGCACGACGAGGTAGAGGCGCAGCACCACCATCGAGGGATCGAGGACCGCGATCGGGGCGACGAGCAGCGGGATGCCCCGGGTGCGGTGCGGCTCGAAGAACACCGCCGGCCGGTCGCCGACGACCTGGGTGAGATAGACCGATTCGTCCCAGTGGATCGGGCGGTCGAGGCCGACCAGCACCACATGGACGACGAGGTAGCCGAGCCCGACGGCGGCCAACCCCAACCATGCCCACCGGTCGCGCGGATCGGCGCCGGCGCCGGCACCCGACGTGCCGGGACGCACCGGGTCCTCAACGCGGGTGGGTGGCGACGACATCGGCCGGAGCCTAGCCGAGGGCCCTCCCGGCCCGGCCCGGTGCCGGCGCGCCCGGATCAGCGCACGATGCCGGGCGAGTCCTTGCCGTCGTTGTTCCAGTCGCCGGTGACGGGGACGTCGCCGCTCTTCACGCGCCCGTAGACGAAGCGGATCTGCGAGGGCCCGCCGGACAGCGAGTTGCGCAGGTGCCATTCGCCACCGCGCACGATGCCCGGCCCGTCCTTGCCGTTGCCATTCCAGTCGCCAACCAGCGGCAGGTCCCCGCGGGTGATGCGCCCGTAGGTGAACACGATCTGGCCGCGGCCGCCCGACTGGGAGTTGCGCAGGTGCCATTCGCCGTCGCGGATGATGCCGACGCCGTCCTGGCCGGTCCCGTTCCAGTCGCCGACGACGGGGACGTCGCCGCGGGTGACGCGACCGAACACGAACGAGCGGTCCGAGCCGCCCCCGCCGAGCGAGTTCTTCAGGTGCCACGTGCCGTCGCGGACGATGCCGATGGTGTCCTTGCCGTTGCCGTTCCAGTCGCCGCACAGCGGCAGGTCGCCCTGGCGGCCGTAGGAGAAGGTGGTGTACGGGGCGCTGCCGTCACGCTTGTTCGAGAGGGTCCAGGCGCCGTCCCGGAAGATCGCGGGGGTGTCCTGGCCGTTGCCGTTCCAGTCGCACGCGAGGACCCTGTCGCTCCGCCGGCCGAGGAACGCCCGGGTGTTCGCGTTGCCGCCGCTGTTGGCATACCGCAGATGCCACGTGCGCTGGCTCGCCGCGTTGGCGGGATACCCGTTCCTGGTCAGCGCGTCGGCGTACAGCACCTGGATCTTGGAGGCGTAGGTCGTGCTGGTCGCCCACAGCCCGTTGCCGAAGTCCTCCCAGACCTCGGCAGAGCCGTGGTAGGAGCCCTTGGGGCCGCTGCCGTTGCGGATCAGCCGCCACCGCGGCGGGTAGCGGCCCTCGACGTCCTCGGCGAGCTTGGACCCGAGGTTGGTGCCCTTCGTGTTGACCGTCGGGTCCCCGTAGATGCGCAGGTGCTGCAGCTGGGCGCGCACACCCATCCGCGCGGTCGGGAAGGTGAAGACGAACTGGCCGGCGGAGCTGTCGTAGGCGCCCATCCCGGCGAAGTTGTTCTGGTTCGGCTTGACCATCGAGCCGTTGTAGGAGAACCAGCCGGTCTCGAGGATCGCCTGGACGAAGGCGAGGTCGGGTGCGACCCCCTCCTTCGCCCCCTCCTCGTAGTAGATGGAGATGAGCTGCTTCGGGGTGACGCTGCCGTTGCCGGCCCGGAAGGTCGGGCGGGTCCGGCCCTCGAACCAGCGCAACAGCTCGCCCTGGGTCAGCACCGGGTCGGCCATCACCGGCGTGCCGCCGCTGGCCGCCGCGGCGGGCGCGGCCGGGACCATGTAGGCGCCCACGAGCGCGATGAGCAGGAGCCAGGTGCGGACGCGCAGACCCATGGGCTTCAGACGCACGACAGTCCTCCGAGAGTCAACACCGGGCAGTACCGGGTGTTGTCCATGATGTTGGTGTGGCTGGTGTGGCGAACGACTGCCGAACCGTACCCATGCGGGCGACCGAAGTCACCGCTCTCATGCATCGACATGAACGACCAGGGGCTGAAGGCGGTTCCCGCGGGCGCGCACCAGGCGTCCGCGCGCCCGCCTTGAGCGTCAGCCGGCGCGGCGCAGGCGCAGCTTCTCGTGCTTGTGCAGCGGCGACCAGTCCCCGAGCACCTCGGCGTGGAAGCCGTAGCGCTCGGCGAGCCGGATCAGCGTCTGCGGGCGGTAGTAGAAGTCCTCGCGGACGACGTGGTGCTCGCGGCCGCTGGTGGCGTTGAAGGTGAGATCGAGGAACCCGTCGGGGGCCAGCACGCGGTCGAGGTGGGCGATGCACTCCTCGATGATGTCGATCGGCGTGTGCGAGAACACGCTGTGGGCATGCACCACGTCGAAGTGTCCCTGGGGCAGGAACTGGAACCTCAGGTCGCGCACCGGGGTGAGGTGGGGCAGCTTGTCCTGGAGCCCCTGCTCGGCCAGCGTGTGCTGCGCCGCGAACAGGATGTCGGGCGAGGCGTCGATGCCGTAGTAGTGGCCACCGTCGAGGTAGTCGATGAACCTCCAACCGGCCCGGAGGTTGCCGCAGCCGATCTCGAGCATCCGGTGGTGGGGCTCGAGCCCGTGGTCGACGAGGTAGTCGAACTGCAGCTGGCCGAGGGCGAGCCACCGGTCCCGGCTCGCGCTGCCGATCGCCAGGTCGGGATCCGACGCCGCCGTGCGTCCGACCACCTCGCGGTAGAAGGCCGTGTGGTCGCGGTAGCGCACGCGCAGGAACAGGTTGCGCCCGGCCCGGCGCAGGTAGGGGATGACGCGGTCCCGGTACCGCAGGGCGTAGCGGATGCGGTAGCTCAGGCGATGTCGTTCGTCGGCCACGCCGTCTCCCGGTTGGCGCCAGCTGGATGCGGGAACCTAGTCGAGACCGTGCAGCCCGAGCTCCTCGACCAGCGGTGCGACCACGGCCCGGGGCCGGAACGCGTCCTCGGCCAGGGCGCGGCCGGCGCGACGGATCTCCGCGAGCCGGTCGCGGTCCTCGTCGAGCCCCGACAGGGCGTCGGCCAGGGCCGCGGAGTCACCGGCCGCGACGAGCACGGCGGCCTCGCCGAGCACCCGCCGTTGGGCGGCGGTGTCCGAGGTCACCACCGCACACCCGGCCGCAGCACCCTGGTAGACCTTGTTCGGCACGACCCGGCGCGCCTTGGCGGTGGTCCCGAAGATGCCGAGGCACACGTCGTGCTGCGCCACGACCCGGGGCAGCTGGTGCGCGTCCACCCACCGGCGCCAGGTGACCTGTGGGTAGCCGGCGAGGATCGAACGGCAGGCGGGCTGGTCCTGGCCGGTCCCGATCATGGTGACCTCGATACGGCTGCCGCGGTCGAGGGCCCGACCCACGGCCTCGGCGATGACGCCGGCGCCGTGCAGCGGCGTGAACAGGCCGTAGAACACGACCCGGAGCGGCCCGGCCGGACGGTCGACCGGGTCGACCGCGAACCACGGCTCGGTGGCGCCGACGGGGACCACGAGGCCGCGCGTCACGAGATCCGTCAGGTGCTCGTCGGTGTCGACCACCGTCAGGTCGGCACGACGGGTCGCCGCCCGGTCGAGACGGCGGCCGAGGCGGTGCAGCGGCGAGGTCGGGCCGAAGCGATCCTCCAGCGTCCCGGCGACGGGCGCGAGGTGGTCGAGCACGAGCGTGGCACGCCGCCACAACAGCCGCGCGAGATGGACGTCGAGAACGCCGAGGTAGCCGACCACCACGATGTCCACCGGGCCGACGCGACGTGCTGCCGGGAGGAGCCGCAGCCAGCACCAGGCCAGCCGCAGGGCCAGGACCCCGACGCTCCATGGCTGCCGGGCCGCCGCGACCCGTGCCGCGGTCGACGCGCGCCACGGCACGTTGCAGCGCACGACGTCGGCCCCGCTCGCGCGCAGGCCCTGCTCGAGCACGGCGACCCGGGGGTGGCGGCCCGCGTCGAAGGTGCCGAAGATGCAGACGCGGGCCGCCTCCGTGCCCCGGGTCACTGGAACCGGTAGGTGAAGGACAGGTTGGCCGAACCGCCGCTCAGGCCGTTCTTGAGGTGCCAGACGCCGCCCCGGGTCACCCCGATGCCCGTGCCCCCGTTGCCGTTCCAGTCACCCACGATCGGGATGTCGCCCCGCGTCACGCGCCCGTAGATGAACACGATCTGGCCCGCACCGCCACTGTGGCTGTTGCGCAGGTGCCACTCGCCGTCCCGCAGGATGGCCGGCGTGTCGCGGCCGTTGCGGTTCCAGTCGCCGACGAGCGGAATGTCGCCCCGCGTCACGCGCCCGTAGGTGAACACGATCTGGCCGGATCCACCGCTGAGGCTGTTGCGCAGGTGCCAGTCGCCGTCGCGGACGATCCCTGGCCCGTCGCGGCCGTTGCCGTTCCAGTCGCCGGGCAGCGGATAGTCGCGCGCCCGGCCGTAGTAGAAGTCGTAGTCGGCGGCCCCGCCCGAGTTGGTGCGCTTGAGCAGCCACCGTCCGTTGCGAACGACGCCGATCGTGTCGCGACCGTCGCCGTTCCAGTCCCCGACGACGGGCAGGTCACCGGCCTTGCCGAATTGGATGCGAGTGCTCGCCGAGCCCTCCGAGTTGCTGTTGCGCAGCGCCCATTCGCCGTCCCGGAACCAGCCGACGGTCGTGCGACCGTCGCCGTTCCAGTCGCCGACCACCGGTGTGGGCGGCGTACCGTACTCCGAGATGGCGACATAGACGCCGTGGCGGATGTCGTCCATCTGGCTGTAGAGGTAGCGCCCCGGGCAGGCGGTCGCGCCGACGTCCCGATGACCCGAGAGGGTGTGGACCCAGCGCTTGTTCACATAGACCATCCGGGCCGGATTCGGGTCGATGTCATGGACGTGGTACTTCCACGCGATCAGGTCGGTCGCGGCCCGCACGGCAGCGCTGGTCGGCCTGGCGACCTCGAAGTTGCCGAGCAGCGAGACACCGAACGAGCCGGTGTTGAAGCCGGCCGCGTGTGCCCCGATGACCCCGCGGTCCATGCCGCCGTAGCGACCCTCGTAGACGACGCCGTACCTGTCGACGAGGAAGTTGTAGCCGATGTCGCTCCAGCCGAGCGACTTCACATGGTAGTTGTAGACGCCCCGGATGACGCCCGGCGCCTCGCTCCTGGAGTAGTCGTTGTGGCTCGTGGCGCCGGTGTGGTGCAGCACGCCGAACTTCGGCGTCGCATAGCGCGGTGAGCCCTTGCGGATCGACTCGTCCGCGCCCCAGTTCTTGCGTGTCTTGATCCCGGGGAAGGTCGCGGCCTCGGCGGAAACTGGCTTCACCTGCGTCTGGAGGCGCCGCGACACCCGCTCGAACAGGGTCTCCGACAGCCCCATGGAATCGATGACGTCGACGCGGATCTCGTCGAGGTCGGCGCCCTTCAGCTGGAACTGGGCGAACCGCGCCTCGGACACCCACAGCGGCTCGCTTGCCCACCGACCTGCGCCCACGACCCCGTCCGCGTCACGCTCCTCGACGCTGCCGGGATCCGGTCCGTCGTCCTCGGTGAAGGGCTCGAGCTTGTGCCAGTTCGACCACTCGTCGGCAGCGGCCGCAGTGCGCACGTGCACCTCGGCCCCGTCCGGGGCGCTGACGCCGAGCATCGTGAACGGGATCGGCGCCTCGGCCACCTTGGAGGTCCGCCAGTCGTCCTCCGCGGCGGCGTCGCTCGTCCCGAGCCCCGCCTCGTCCTCGAGCTCGTCGAGCGTCTCGGCCAGCGTCTCGGGTGCGTTCTCCTCTGCCATCACCGAATGCACGGGTGCAACGGCCAGCAGCATGGCGACGACGCACGCGATCGTCAGGACGCGGCGAACGCGGCGAACGATCGTCATCTTGCGCTCCCATCGGCCCCGGCGGGCACGGTGCCGGGATGTCGAGATCGGCAGCTCTCTCTGCGGTATTCGGCAGGTTCACCGCAGCGCTTGATGACGATCGTCAACGACCACCGTCACCTCACAGGCCACAACAGTGTACTTCCAACACAACAGCATCGTCACCAGACCCCCGCGATAACGAACGAGAGCGGTGCCTGGGTTCCGACAGACGACCGATCGGCCTCAGGCGAGCGAGGGGCGACCGATCGCATGGTAGTGCGCGCCCGCGTCGCGGTAGGCGTCACGATCGAGGGCGTTGCGCCCGTCGATCACGATGGGATAGGCCATGGCGGCGACCACCTCGCCGGCGTCGAGGTCGCGCACCTCGGGCCATTCGGTGCACACCACCGCCGCGTGTGCATCACGCAGCGCCTCGACCGGGTCGGCGCTCGTCACGACCTCGGGTAGCTGCGCGGCCACCCCGTCGAGCGCCACCGGGTCGTACACCCGCACCACCGCGCCCTCGTCGAGCAACGCCCGGGCGAGGTAGAGCGCCGGCGCCTCGCGCAAGTCGTCGGTCCCCGGCTTGAAGGCCGCGCCGAGCAGCGTGATGGTCTTGCCCGACAGATGCCACAGCTCGTCGCGCAGCTTGCCGAGCACCACCTCGCGCTGGCCGTCGTTGATGCGCCGGACCTCCTCGAGGAGCTGGAAGTCGTAGCCCACCTGGCGAGCGAGATGCGCGAAGGCATCGACGTCCTTTGGGAAGCACGACCCCCCGTAGCCGAGCCCCGGCTGGAGGAACTGGGGCCCGATCCGGGGATCGAGGCCCATCCCGTGTGCCACCAGCTGGACGTCCGCCCCGGTGAGGTCGCAGATCCGTGCCACGGCGTTGATGTAGGACAGGCGCGTGGCGAGGAACGCGTTGGAGGCGTGCTTGATCAGCTCGGCCGTCGGCACGTCGGTGACCACGACCGGGATGCCCTCGCGCTCCGTGACCGGGGCGTACACCCGCCGGAGCGCGTCGATCGCCCCCTGCGAGGTGGCCCCGATCACGACGCGGTCCGGGTGGAGGGTGTCCTCGACGGCGCTGCCCTCACGCAGGAACTCGGGGTTCGATGCGACCTCGATCCGGTGAGGGACGCCGGCCCGCTGCTGCTCACGCGCGATCACCTGGGCGAGACGCTGGCCGGTCGAGACCGGGACGGTCGACTTCTCCACGAGGATCATGTCGCCACGGGCGTGCGTGGCGACATCGCGGCCCACGGCCTCGACGTACGACAGGTTGGGGCCGCCACCGGGCAGCGCGGGCGTCCCGACGCACACGAACACGACGTCGGCGTCCTCGATCGCGGCGGTCAGGTCGTGCTCGAACGACAGCGCCCCCGTTTCGAGGTGGGCCCGGACGAGCTCCTCGAGTCCGGGCTCGAAGAACGGCACCTCGCCCTTCTTGAGCCCGTCGATCCGCTCGCGGTCGTGGTCCATGCCCACGACCTCGTGGCCCCACTCGGCGAAGCACGCCGCCGACACGAGCCCGACGTGCCCGACACCGATGACAGAGATGCGCACGGTGATCACTCCTGCTGGCGTGATGGTCGGACGGCAACGTCCACGAGGACGCTCGCTGACCGGTAGCCGCCCAACGACCCCGAACGCTACCGCAAGCGGTCAAGTCGTCGAGGCCGGTGCCGATACGAAGGACACCAGGCCCTTCTGCACCCGGACACCAACTGATGCCGACCCGGCTCCTGCCCCGCTCCCGTCTCGTCGCCCTCGCCCTGGCCACCGTCGTCGCCGCGATCCTCGCGACCTTCGCGGTCCCCATGACGGCCGCCGAGGCCGCTGTCGACCGTGACGCCGAGCACGACTTCGTGTGCCGGACGAACGCCGAGCGCGCGAAGGTCGGACGATCCCCGCTGCGGGTGGCCGCCGACCTCACCAAGGTCGCCCGACAGCACTCGGTCCGGATGGCGAACCAGAACCACCTGCACCACAACCCCAACCTGGGCAGCGACGTCAAGAACTGGCGCCGCGCCGGCGAGAACGTCGGCGTCGGGCCCTCGGTGTCCTCCCTGCACACGGCGCTCATGAACTCGACCGGCCACCGCCGCAACCTGCTCGACTCCGGGTTCACCGAGATCGGCATCGGCGTCGAACGACGGGGCTCGCGGGTCTGGGTCACCCAGGTCTTCCGCACACCGTCGGGGGGCACCTCGTCGAGCCTGCCCAACTGCGGCAGCAGCGGCTCGACCGTCGCGAACACCTCGACCACGACCACCTCGACCACCAAGGTCCCCTCCGGCGGCATCCCGGTCGTCGGGGACTGGAACGGCAACGGCAAGGACACCGCCGGCGTGTTCAAGGACGGGACGTGGTACCTCACCAACCGGTCCGGGTCCGGCGCCGAGCGCGTCGTCCACTTCGGCCGGCGCGGCGACCTGCCCCTCGTCGGCGACTGGAACGGCAACGGCAAGGACACCATCGGCATCATCCGCGACGGCACCTGGCACCTCAAGAACTCGCTGCGCGGCGGGCGCTCGGACGTGAGCTTCTCGTTCGGCCGCGTCACGCGGGGCGACGTGCCCGTGGTCGGGGACTGGAACGGCAACGGCAAGGACGGCATCGGCATCATCCGCGACGGCGACTGGCACCTGCGCAACCGCCTCAGCGGCGGATCCGGCCAGATCGTGTTCACCTACGGCCGCCTGACCCGTGGGGACGTGCCGCTGGTGGGCGACTGGAACCGCAGCGGCAAGGACACCATCGGCATCGTCCGCGACGGCACCTGGCACCTCAAGAACTCGCTGCGCGGCGGCCGCTCCGACACGAGCTTCTCGTACGGCCGCGTCAGCCGCGGCGACCTCGTCGTGGTCGGAGACTGGAACGGCAACGGGCGCAGCGGCCCGGGCATCGTCCGCAACGGGACCTGGCACCTCAAGAACTCGCTGCGCGGCGGCTCGGCCGACTCGAGCTTCGGCTACTGACCGATCACGGCGTCCCGTTCGGGGCGCCGGACGACGTCCCCGGTGCCGTCGCACGACGTCTCGCGACCGTCCGGGTCACGCCCGCGAGCACCATCTCGACCATGATCTGCAGCAGCCGGAGGACCAGGGATCCGGCGATCAGCGTGCCCGGATCGGCGTACCAGCCGGCCCCGAGCACGAGCACGGCCTCGCGTGCCCCCAGACCGGCGGGCAGCGGCACGACCAGGTAGCCGAGAACCCACGCGAGCCCGTGAGCCGCCACGATCCCGAGCATGCCCGACGGGTCGAAGGGTGCGGGCAGCGCCGACTGCAGCGCGATCCCGAGCAGCACGAACACCACCAGCATCCGCGCCGTCGCGGCGAGGATGGCGCGCTGGGCCGGCAGGGTGGTGGCGTCCAGGTGGGTGAGCCGGCGCCACCGCGCCAGCCAGTGCACGACGCGGAGCATCCACGCCCGATGCAGCAGGACGACCGCCAGCGGAGCCGCTCCGGCGACGACACGGACAGCGGCCGGCACGTCGGCGACCAAGGCGAGCGGGAGGGCGATGACGGCCCCGGCAACGACCTGGACGATGCTCATCACGAGGAAGGCGGCCGCGCCCCGCGCGCGGGGGACACCGTCCTGCGCAGCCGCGGTGACCTGGCCGACCGCATGCCAGATCCCGCCCGGGACGTACTTGCCGAGCTGCGCGACGAGGAAGCCCGGCAGGACCCGCCGGGCCGGCTCCTCGAGGAGGTCGCACCAGGCCCGACCCGCGAGCAGCAGCGCGAGGGCCAGGCATCCCGCCGCCAGGGCCAGCCGCGGGGCGGACGAGAACGGCAGCCCGCGCGTCCGGTCCCAGGTCTGGACGAACGCGACCGCGACCGCGACGACCGCGACCGCGACGGCAAGGCGCCTGACCCACAGCCACACGCCCGGCGCCCGTCGGTCGCTCACGGCCGCGTCGCGGTGACGACGTAGCCGATCCCGCGGTCGGTGGCGGCATATCTGGCCTGGAGGACCCGGAAGGGCCGGGCGACGAGCCAGGTGAGCCACCCCAGGATCGCCGGCGGCTGCAGAGTGCGTCCGCTGGAGGCGGTGCGCGCGTCCATGGCCTGCGGGCGCAGTCGCCGGCGTGCGACCTGGTTGCGGGCCCACTCGAGCGCGAACCCGAGCGGCCACCCGTAGCACCCGATGTGGACGTCGGCCAGGCCGGCCCGCTCGAACTTGGCCCGCAGCTCCTCACGGCTGTACCGGCGGTAGTGCCCGACCAGCTCGTCGTGCGGACCCATCCGGTCCGGACCTGCCGGCACGCTGACGACCAGCCGCCCACCCGCTCGCAGGTGGCCGACCCATCCCTTGAGCACGGCGGCGTCGTCGTCGAAGTGCTCGAGCACCTCGAAGGCACAGGCCACGTCGAAGGTGTCGTGCTCCGCCAGGTCCGAGTCGGTGCCCTCGATCACGCGGCCGCCGGCCGCCGCGATGCGTGCGCGTGCGACCGCCGCCGAGACGGGGTCCGGCTCCAGGGCGGTGTAGTCGTAGCGCTCGGCCAGCCGGGCACCGAGCGCGCCGAGGCCAGCACCGAACTCCACGACGCTGGCGCCGGCCGGGACGTCGCGCAGCCCGCGCTGGACCAGATCCCATCGCAGCCACGCCATGAAGGTCAAGGGGGTGCGCGCCACCGGGGCCGGTCCTTGGTTCGAATCGCCTGCAATCTAGCGACGAGGACGGCATCACCCGGCCGAGCCAGCGGTGCGCCGCCCACGGTTCCTCGCGCCGGTGGCCCCCGGCCGTACCCTCGGCCGGGGGCCGCGCGTCACGGTGGCGCCCCGACCAAGTCGTTGGTACGTCTCCCGACGGAGGCCATGCGGTGACCCTGATGTCGGCGCCGCCCTGCCGGCGACTCGTCGCGGCCGGGGCAATCCTCGTGGCGGTGGCAACGGCCCTGCTGCTGCCGTGGGCACCGACGCCCGCGAGCGGGCATGCGGGCGGGCCGCTGCCGCATGCCCGACTGGCTGCCGAGGGCCCGATCGTCACCATCGAATGGACCGCGGCACCCGACGACACCGCCGACGTCGGCATCGCCATCGGGCTGCTCCCCGAGGAGGCGATGGAGGCCTACCTCGACGTCGCCAGCGAATACCTCCCCACCGACGACGAGATCGAACGGCTGTCACGCTCGGCCGAGCTCCGCGACTACCTCGTCGACAACATCCAGGTCCGCCAGGACGGCCAGCGCTGCCCGGGCGAGGCCGAGCCGGCCGACAACTTCATCATGGACGGGGCGACCCTCACCTTCCGCTGCCCCGAGCCGGTCGAGCAGGTGGACGTCCGGGTCACCATGCTCCACGACCAGGATCCGGCGTACCGCACCTTCAGCGTCGACGGCACCGTCCAGTTCGCGGTCCACACCTCCTCCGCCCCCGAGCAGACCTGGGACTTCACGCTCGTGTCCGACCAGGAGGAACGGCGGTCGTTGCCGGTCGCGCTCATCGTCGTCGGCCTCGCGCTCGTCGCCGGCGGAGCGATCGTGAGCCTCGGATCGATCCGTGCTCGTCGCCGACACCCCCGTGCCCGTCGGGCGAGGTCGTGATGCCGACCTGGCTCACGGACCGCGACCAGGGGCTGTTGGACGACGTCCTGCTCCGCTTCGTGGACGTGCCGGTGACCCCCTGGGTCGCGATCAGCGGACTGGCAGTCGCGTTCGTCGTCGGGGCCGTGCACGCGCTGGGGCCCGGCCACGGCAAGGCGCTGATCGGCGCCTACCTGGCCAGCGCGCGCGGACGTCCCCGTGACGCGGTTGCGCTCGGAGGCGTCGTCGCGACCATGCACACCGGGTCGGTGCTGACGCTGGGAGTCGCCTTCTACCTCACCCAGGAGGTCGTGGGCGGCGGGCGGCTCGAACCGATCCTCACCATCGGCTCATCCGCGGCGGTCGTGGCGGTCGGCGTCTACCTGCTCACGACCCAGGTTCGGGCACTGCGGGCCGAGCGTCTTGCGACTGAACCTGCCGGCGCGGACGGCCGCCGGCCCCACGTGGACCACCTCGGCGACGATGCGCACGGACACGATCATCCGCTGCCGGCGGGCACCCCGCCGCTGTCGCGCGCCGGCGTGGTCGCGTTGGCGTCCTCCGGGGGGCTGCTGCCGAGCCCGGCGGCGTTCCTGGTGCTCGCCACGTCGCTCGCCGTGGGCCGCGCCGGCTACGGGCTGGCGCTCGTGGCGGCGTTCAGCGTCGGACTCGCCGCGACCCTGACCGGGATCGGGATGGCGGTGCTCCACGGCCGCCGCGTCCTGGCGGGTCGCGCCGGACCGCACACGCGGACCCACCGGGTCGTGCGGCTCGTCCCCCTGCTCGGGGCCGTCGCCGTGCTCGTGGGTGGCCTGCTGATCGGAGGGACGGCGCTGCTGCGCCTGTAGCCGCTCCCGTCCGGCCGCAGCGCGTCAGTCGATCACCGGGCGACCGAACTCCGCGGTCTCCAGCACGTCCAGGAACGTCTCGACGTGGTCGAGGAACACCTCCGGCGCGTCGGTCTCCCCCGGGGTCGGCACCGGCTGCGCCAGCACCACGATGTGCCGCGACGGGATCACCACCACCATCTCCCGGGTCGGGACATCGTTGGTCGTGTAGCTGAACACGAGGCGGGTCGCCGGAACCTCCCCGCCGCCGAGCTCGATCTGGTCGTCGGATTCGAGGGTCGCGTCCTGCTCCTCCACGTACTCACGCCAGTCCTGGGGCAGCGCGTGCGGCTCGTAGGTGAGGAACATGCCGACGACCGGACCCTCGGGTGGGTCGCGGGGCGGCTCACCGAGCTCGGTGGGGCCGATGTCCGCGTTCGCGAGGCTGAGGTGCGTGTCGGCCTCCTCGACGACGAACCAGCCATCCGGGACCTGGAGGGTGACGTTGCGCCATGTGACCGATGACGGCGGGCCGCATCCGGCCACGAGCAACGCCACCGCGAGCAGCAGGCCCATCGCACGACCGGACGCGGGCACCGGACACCTCCACGGAGCGGAAGGTCCCAGCCTAGGCGTCGCGGCGACGTGCCTCGAGCTCGTCCATCAGAGTGGCGAGCTGCGCCGTCCTACGCAGCTCGTCGCTCTCGGGCTCGGCCTCGCGCACGGGCCGCAGCGAGCGCAGCCGCGGCAGTCGGTCCGTGTCGTGCTCGTCCTCGCTGGCCGGATCGTCGTCGTCCGGCTCCCCGGCCCGCTCGGCCGGCTCTGGCTCACGGTCCCCGGCGAGCCCAGGAGCGTCGTCGGGCTCGGTGTGCGGGGCCTCGTCTGCGGCGTCGGCTGTGTCGAGCGGCGGTGCGTCGGGCTCGAGGTCGGTCTCGCTCGCCGCCGCCGCGGCGGCCGCACCGAGCACCACGTCGAGGTCCCGTGCCGTGACGGGCTCGCTCGGCTCCGGCTCGGCGGGCCACGCCGCGGCTGGCTCCCCCTCGTCGGCCGCCATCTCGGTCGTGCGCTCGGGCGTGCCGGTCGGTGCGTCGTAGCGGGCAGGCTCGTCGTTCGCATCGGCATCGTCTGCGACCTCGGCCGACTCGACCACGTCGCTGTCGTCATCGATCGCAGCCGGGCGCTCCTCGGCGAGAGCGTCCGCGTCGGCCTCCGGCTCTGGCTCGACCGACGGCTCCTCGTCAAGGGCGTCGACGTGATCATCGGCGTCACGCGTGGGTTCGCGTTGCTCGGCTGCGATGTCGGGCACGGGCTCGGGCGGCTCGGGCGCCAGGTCCGGCGTGGGCATCGCCACCGTCGGGTCGGCCGGCTCCGGCATCGGAGGACCGAGGTCGGGCAGCGGCTCGTGGGGCTGCTCCCGGCTCTCCGGCTCGGGCGCCGGCTCGACGTCCTGACGTTCGGGCTGCGCCTGAGGCTCCGGCTGCGGTGGCGGTTCCGGACGTGCGAACGGTTCCGGCAGGATCTGCGGCTCGGGCTCATGGGCCGGCGCCGCAGGCGCCGCAGGTGACGCACCGACGCCGAGCCGGCGAGCGGTCCGCGTGTCGAGCAGGACGACCTGGGCTCGCGTCCCCGCGGCCTCCAGGGCGTCGAGTGCCGCGATCAGCTGCACACGGGAGGTGACATCGCGCTCGGCGACAACGAGCACATGATCGAGCGCGCGTGCCGCGTTGACCGACGCGCGCGACGCCGCCAGCGGCAGGGCAACGAGCAGCACCTGGAGGTCGCGCGGCAGACGGGACGGAAACTCCGGGAGGGCGGCGAGCGCCCCCGAGTGATCCCGGCCGGGGCCCATGCGTGCCAGCTGGATATCGGTCTCGAAGTCCACGGCGGAAACGAGCTTGGCGCCGTGGCGCAGCACCTCGTAGAGACCGGGCCGGTCGGAGCCGCCGGTGGTGAGATCGACGCGTAGGACACTCACGCCACGCCGCGCCAGCGCGAGGGCGAGCGCGTCCGTCCAGTCGGACGTCGGCAGCGCGTCGGTGCCGCTCGCCGCGAGCCCGAGAAGCAGCTTCGCATCGGGCTCCCGTGCCTCGAGCACCGCCCGCGCGAGGTCGTCGATGTCGCTCGCCCCACCCGTCGCGGGCAGGATCGACACCAGCTCGCCACCCGCGGCACGGACGTGGCGCGGACCCCGGATCGTGAGATCCACCGCATCAACGGCGAGCGCCACGGCGAGCCCGAGCAGGATCGCCGCCACGGCGACGGCCGCACCCACCAGTGGCGTCGGCGGGAGCAATCCGGGCGCGACGACGGCCAGGACCACGCCGAGCACACAGGCGGCCCCGATCGCCACCTTCAGCACACTGGCGCGGAGGTGGACGACGTCCAGCCCCTCGATGACCCACAGCGGGGTCCGTGAGCGGCTGGACACGGTCGTGGGGGACGTGGATGAGGTTTCGGCCATCGTTCGCCGACTGTACCCGCGTGTTCCCCGCAGCCTTGGGAGGCTCGACTCTCCTCACCGCCCGGGGCGTCGAACCCATCTGAGTAGGCTTGAACACGTCGTCGTCCACGGACGGAGCCGAGCGTGACCCTGCCCAGCCCCGTTGCCATCGTCGGCGCCGGCGT